>NZ_JAJENT010000465.1:0-26852 GCF_035615515.1 Phormidium sp. CCY1219 | reverse complement strand
GCAATTTGTGCAATGCTTTTGCGCCCTGCCTGCGGCCACGGCCTCATTATACCCGATGCACTTTTTTCTTGTCAACCTCAATTCCCACAACGAGCGGCAGTGGGGTTATGGAACTGTGACGGGAAGCTTTTTGCGTTTAGCCCGGAGGGTGGGCAGCACAGCCCACCCTAGGGGGATTAAACCTTCCCGCCACCCATGAGATAAAGCAGCGCCATGCGAACCGCGACACCGCTGGTGACTTGCTGGGAAATCAAGCTAAATTGCGGGTTGTCCATCAATTCAGAGCTAATTTCCACCCCTCGGTTCACCGGACCGGGGTGTAAAACCTTCACATGGGGCTGACACAATTGCAGGCGATCGCGGGTAATTCCATAGCGCTGATGATACTCGCGCCAACTCGGCAGTAAATGCGCCGTCATCCGCTCTTTTTGCAATCGCAACGTCATCACAAAATCCGCATTTTCCAGAGCCGGTTCCACAGTCCAATGCAAAAACAGCTTGCCGGCTCTCCCGACCCCCGCATCGGCAAAAAACTGAGGCAGCAGAGTGGGAGGACCGGCCAGATGAAGTTCCGCCCCGGTAGCGGCGGTGAAGCTCCAGAGATTCGATCGCGCCACTCGCGAGTGCAGAATATCCCCAACAATGGCAATCTTTTTCCCATTTAACAACTCCAGGCGCGGACGTTGCGGGTCGAGCAGAGAACAGATCGTAAACAAATCGAGCAACGCTTGCGACGGATGCTCGTGTTGACCGTCACCGGCATTGAGAACCCTGACGGGTGCGCCAAGACGTTCCATTTCGGTGGCGATCGCCTGAGGCACCCCTGCTTCCCGGTGGCGAATCACCATCAAATCGGTTCCCATTGCCAAATAGGTCTTCGCCGTATCCAAAATCGTTTCTCCCTTCGTCAGGGAAGAGCTGCCCGGGGAAAAATTCAGGGTATCTGCTGACAGGCGCTTCGCGGCAAGTTCAAAGCTGCTGCGGGTTCGGGTAGAAGGTTCAAAAAATAAATTCGCCACCACCTGCCCCTGCAACGTGGGCACTTTTTTCATTCGCCGGGAGAGAACTTCGCGAAAACTAGCCGCAGTTTGCAGCACGATGTCGTATTCTGTAGAAACAAAATCAGCCAGAGAAATAATGTGGCGACGAGTCCAAGTAGTAGCCATGCAATTTATCCCATCCAATTACGTCCTCAAAAAATATATAGCGAAGCTCATCGTTGGCATCATTGTCGTCGGTCTGAGTAGCTGTGGCACGCCATCCACGGAAGACCGTATCGAGACGCCCACTGAGCCTGTGCCTCCCACGGCCTCGCCCATTCCAGAGCAATCGCACTCTGCCAATACAGTTCAGGTGACGATTTACACCGCAGACGCTCAGTGCCAAGAGCTAATTCCCCAAACGGTGGAGGTGCCCAGCGATCGCCAAATCGAAGCCGCCGTGGGCGAGGTCTTAGAAGAACGCACCACCGTGGCGTTTGATTTAGCCGGCTATCGCGTCCAACTGAATGAAAATACCGGCGTTGCCACGGTAGACCTGCGCCTGGATCCCGAGTCCGAGCGCCAGTTCGTCTCCCTTTCGAGTTGCGAGAAGTTTTCCCTGTTCGGCAGTCTGGAAAAAACCTTAACCAGCAATCCCGAATGGCAGATTAACCGGGTTCGCTTTACCGAACGAGGGGAAGAAATTTTAATTTAAGTTTTTTTAAAGATTTCCGGGGAGGAATTCTCATCCCCCAGGTCTTGACAAAAATTTTAAGGTTTTGATACCGCGCGCGAAGACGCCAGGTACCACCGCCAGGGCAACTCCGTCCCCACGGAAATCCCGATCCGGGTGGTTTGAACTAACCCCTCGCTTTTAGCTTGTAACTGCTGCTGAAATTCTCGGTGGCGATGTTCAATCCACAGCGCCCCTCCCGGATCCAGTTGCTCCCGATTCAAACTTAAATCGATGCCAAACGCCCGACACAGTTTGCCCGGACCTGCGGCTATCCGATGGAGTTTCTGTTGCGACTCGATTCCCGGGGGTACCGCTTCCAGTTGCAAGGCGCGAATCAGCACCGCACTCGGAACTTCCGCTTTGTCGGTGGAAATGTTCAAACAGTGGTGCATTCCGTAAATCAAGTAAACGTAAATCGTACCCGGTTCCTCAAACATGGCCTCGTTGCGCGGCGTGCGTCTGCGAAACCCGTGGTTTGCCGGATCCCCTGGCCCATAGGCTTCGGTTTCCACAATCGTCGCGCGCAAGGTTTGTCCTGAGGGTAGTTTCCGGACTAAGCTGCATCCAATTAAATCCGGTGCTACTTCTGTGGATGGACGCGCCAGCCATCCAGGTTCTACAATATCGGCTGGAATTACACTCATAAGCGTTTGGCGAGGGAGTTTATGGATATTAAAGCAGTTCTGCCCGTGTTAAGCATTCTGTTTGTCGTGTGTTGTCTGTTCTTCGGCACGAAAAACGGATTCTACGATTCGGACAACTATCACGGTAACGGTTCGGCTCACTAAGCGGCTGTTCGTTGCCGATCGCGCGTGACTCCCGGATTACCCACGTCACGCGCTTTTTCTTACCACATTTTTTGCTATTTGTCAACCTTTTCCCGGAAATTTTCCCCCTGGATCCGGAGTGTAGGGGATGGGTGAAGAGAAACCCAGGTTAACAATAGCCAATAAACAATCAGCAATAACTGCCAGACGCGGCCAATTATAAAATTTTTGTTAAAAGGCGATCGCACCGTTGACATTTCCGAAAAAAACAGTAAAAATGAATACAGAAACAGAAATCGTTCATCTCTACCGGCTTCTTAGACTACAACATCGTTAGTTCTCCGGCAGAGACGGAAGTAGGGAGTTATCCCGAAGGAACGCGCCTCACTCAAACCAACGATGTTTTAGGAGTCGAAGCGCATGGAACTGACATATCGTGGAGTTACCTACGAATATACCCCTCCCACAATAGAGATGACCGAGGGTGAACTGGGCGGCAAGTATCGGGGTCTGGATTGGCGGTTTTGCAACCAGAAGAAAAACCCGGTACAGCAGCCCACCCTGGAACTGAAGTATCGCGGTGTTGCCTATACAACTGGTAGCCAACCCGCAAGCGCGCCCGCATCCGATCGCGCAGCAGTTCCGGCAACCCCAATCCCGGCGGTTGTTGCAGCGTTCACCTCAGAGGATAAAGCTCGTTCCTTGATGATGGGTCACTGTCGGTCGATTAAAAAGCGGCAACAATCGATGCTGAGCCGCTTAGCAGCAGAGGTGGGTCTGAACGAGAATATTTCCGACTATTGGAATCGCATTCAAGGAAAAGTGCATCCCAGTTTTCGCACCTCTTATGACCGGAGTCGGGTTTCCTTTAGCTAACTCGACAGAAACTTAGGCGAGACTCGACGCTTTTTCTCGCAACAGACACCCCAGTGTGGGGTGTTTTTTTTGTGGCAATTGAGCCGAGGAGGGGTGGAGGGGTGGAGGCGATCGCAGAAAATCACCCCCGGCAAGTCCCAGAATCCCGAAACGCCTGCGCCGGATTGAAAGAATCGCAGTAAACTGATAGAATTATCTACCTTGTCAAGCGACTCCAAGCAAAAAAGCTCCAGAGAACCCCGGATTATGGCAGTTTACGAAGACCGCGAAGCATTTATTCCCTATCGGCGATCGGATCTGATCGAACTGTGCGTTGAAGATGGCAAACTGGCCCATGCAGAGGTGCCCAAGTTCCGAGAATTCTGCGCCATCCTCTGCGCCTACTATCATTTTGAGTTTCATGCGTCCCTAGAAACCCTGAAAGATAACTATGCCCCCTTTAACCCCGATGCCGATACCGACTTTAGAATCGAACCGAGTCCCCCCCAGCTTGCTGCAATGGAAAGCAAGGTCGTGAGGGCCTTTCACCGGATTCTGGAACGCGCCAATTACAAACCCTTATCCCAAGCGAACTTAGAACGGGCATTTGAGGAAAAATCCTTAATCGAACTCAAAACTCACGTTGATTTTGACGAATTCGACCAAATGGTTTGCTACTGTCGCGGGGATATATATAAAATCATTTCCGTCAAAAAATGGTTCAGAAACGTGCAACAAACCATTGATGTTTTCGAGCGGATGGTGTTATTGCTCAAATTCAAAAATGCCGACTACTTTAAATCCAAAGGAGCGAAACTGGAAAAACTGAATTTCACCCCCGGGAAAATGTACGCTTATTACTATAAAAATATTCCCAAATTCGATTTAGAGTTTCTGTTTCCCAACGTAAAAACCAGCATGACCTGGAAAGACAGACTGTTGTTTGGCATTCCCGCCATTGGGGCGGCGGTTCCCCTGCTAGGGCGGATTTTGCCGCAATTGCTACTGATTGTAGGAGCGATTTTAGTGGTTCTCGGGGGAGTCTCCGGGTTGTCAGAATTGGAAGTAGAAGAAGAACAAGTGCGGAATGTGATGCCCGTACTGGTAGCGATGCTGTCCTTGGTGATTACCTTGGGCGGGTTTGCCTTCAAACAGTACACCAGTTATAAAAACAAAGAGATAAAATTTCAAAAAAACGTCACCGAAACGTTGTTTTTTAGAAATTTGGCCAGTAATGCCAATGTTTTTCAGGCGCTTGTGGATGCGGCGGAAGAAGAAGAATGCAAGGAAATTATTTTGGTGTACTATCACCTGCTGACCAGTGGGGAGACTTTAACCCCGTCAGAATTAGACGATCGCATCGAGACATGGATGGATGAGACCTTCGAGAAAAAAATAGACTTTGATATCAATGGTCCGGTGGAGAATTTGCAAGCAATTCGCGGCAAAATCAGCGCCGACGGGGAAGAGGTGCCCCTGCTGAGTTTCGACGATCGCGGTGCTTGTCAGGTGTTGTCCCTGGATGAAGCGAAAAGCGCGATCGATTACCTGTGGGATAATGCCTTTCTATATACTAAATAGCCGATAAAAAGCACTGGATTGAAATCGCGCCCGAGCTTTTCGCGGATCCGCCGATGCGGACTAAGTTATGACTCGTTTCCAGGATAAGCTGGGAACGAGTCATGCAGGACACCGATCCAGGATAAGCTGGGAACGAGTCATGCAGGACACTGACAGCAGAGGTGGAGTTGACTCGCCACTTATTCAACCACCCATCGACAATACAGGTGGGAATTTTCATCCTGCAGCCATTTGGCTACTAACTTGCCTTTTTGCGCTCTATCGTTTACGATGCACGACGAGGCAGAATTGGGGCGGGATTGAACCTCGCTCGGACGGCTGGTGGTTTTTTCGAGAGTAATTGCGTTCATGGTTGGATTCCTGTGAAAGAGAGTGGGGGAATGGTTCTTTATTTATACTGTCTTTCAGGGAGGAAAAAAGCAGTGCGATCGCGAGCACAGGGAGACGGTGATATTCTGTGAGCGAGAAAGCGATCGCGATCGCATCCCGAGAACCGAAAGCGGCGGGAGAGGAGTAAAAAAGGCGTCGAGGCAGGGATGATATCATGTTCGGAGTTGGCTGTAAACAGGAGAAGTCCTGGTCATGCAAAGGCAAGAAAAGCCCAGGCGCGATTTCAATCCCCCGCTTCTTCTAAAGTCCCAGAGAGGGCAAGAAACTGACAATTCCGGGAAAGGCAATAATCGCCACCAGAATGAATAATTGAATCAACACAAACGGAATTGCGCCGCGATAAATATCGCCCGTGGTTACTTCGGGAGGGGCGACGCCGCGCAGGTAGAACAGAGCAAAGCCAAACGGCGGGGTGAGAAAAGAGGTTTGCAGGTTTGCGCCCAAGATAACGCCAAACCACACCAAATCGATTTGCAACTGCTGCGCCACCGGGACAAACAACGGGATAACGATAAAAGCAATCTCGAAAAAGTCGATAAAAAAGCCGAGGACGAACACAGTGAGCATACTGACGAGCAGAAAACCCAGTTGACCCCCCGGGAGATTGGCGAGGAGGTCGAACATAAAGGCATCACCATCCAAACCGCGAAACACCAAACTAAAGGCAGTGGAACCCAAGAGAATGAACATCACCATACTGGTGGTTCGCAGGGTGACATCGCAGACGCGGCTCAGAGAGGTCCAGTTGAGTTCGCGGTTTGCCCCCGCCAGAGCGATCGCGCCTACAGCGCCCACCGCACCGGCTTCCGTAGGGGTTGCGATGCCAAAAAAGATGCTACCGAGGACGAGTAAAATCAAGGCGATCGGGGGCACCATGACCTTCAGCACCCGCAATCCCAACGCTTTCGGTGTCATCTGGCGCACTTCAGCGGGTAATGGCGGGGCGATATCCGGGCGCAGAAACGCCGCAATCAGCACGTGGAGGGCAAAAGCGCCGGACATCAACAATCCGGGCAACAACGACCCGATAAACAATTCCCCCACATTGATACCCAGTTGGTCTCCGAGAACCACCAGCACCACCGAAGGGGGGATAATTTGGCCGAGAGTGCCCGATGCGGCGATGACGCCAGTTGCCAGTTGTTTGTTATACCCATAGCGCAACATAATGGGCAGGGAAATCAGGCCCATTGCCACTACCGTAGCGGCGACGACGCCAGTAGTAGCGGCGAGGAGTGCCCCCACGACGACGACGGCGAGGGCTAAACCGCCGCGCAACCGTCCGAAGAGGATGCCCATCGTTTCCAGGAGATTTTCTGCGATGCCGGATTTTTCCAGCATGGCTCCCATAAAGATAAAGTAGGGGATGGCTAGGAGGGTGTAGTTTTCCATGATGCCGAAGATTCGCAACGGCATAGCATTGAGCAATACGGGGTCGAAGACGCCGAAGGCATAGCCGATTAACCCAAACAGCATTGCGACCCCCCCGAGGGAGAAAGCGACGGGGTAGCCAAAGGAGAGGAAGACTAAGGCACCGGCAAACATCAGCGGGCCTAGCCACTCGTATTCATAGCTCAGATTCATGTGGTTCCTCCTCGGGTTGCAGCAAACCTTGGAAAATGGCGAATTTTTTGATGGCTTCGGAAATGCCTTGGAGTATCAGCAGGGCAAAGCTGATGAGAATGGTGGTTTTGATGGGGTAGCGGGGTAAACCGCCCGGATCCGGGGACATTTCTTGGATGGCCCACGATGCCGCAATGGTATTCCAGGAGAAGAAAATGACGAGGATACAGAAGGGAATGAGGAATAAGAGGGTGCCGATGAAGTCGATGAGGGCTTTTCTTTGGGCGGGCCAGTTGGCGTACAAGACATCGACGCGCACGTGCTCGTCATGCTTGAGGGCGTAGGCGGCCCCCAGGAGGAACACTAGGTCGAAGATGTACCACTGGATTTCGATGAGGGCGTTGGAGGTCAGGTTTTGACCGACAGCACGCCCGACGTAACGCCCGATGACGTTCCAGACGCCGACGAGGACCATGAGCAGGACGAGCCACCCGATGAAGCGTCCGATCCATTGGTTGATGCGATCGATGATTCTGGAGAGGCGCAGTAGTTTGTTCAAGGCGGGTTTTTCCTTTGCGTTTCAGTCGATGTTGTATTGTACTGCTCTAGGGTTGGGGTGGGGTGTGGAGGTTTTGGTAGTTTTGGTAGATGGCATGAATTTCTTGTTTGACGCGATCGCGGATTGCTTGGGGAGCTACCACCTGGCAATTTTTTCCATAGGGTAGGATTTCTCGAATCAGCCAGAAGGGATTGGACACGCGCCGCACCACTTGCCGCACCTCGCCGATGACTTCATTGCTGATGTCGTTGTCCTTGGGTTCGTAGGCTTTGACCATGCCGCGATAAAAGTGTAAGTACACTTGGAGGAAGTCTAAGCGATCGCGCCATTTTGCAGAGATAGGTTCGATGTTTTTAATCCGATCCAAGCGCAGACAGCGATTGTGGATGAGTTCGGGAAAGTCAGTGTTTTTCATGTCTTCCGTCTCGTCGCACCAGATTTCCACATAAAAGCGCTTTTCGTGAAAGGAGATTTTGGCACAACGGACGGTGTACTCCAACTCCGCGTCTTGCGCGTTGCGGTAGAACAGGCGAAAAGGTTGCTGGTTCTCGATATATTCCTCCACCTGCTGACGCCACGGCTCGCTGGGCTGAGTGATGAGTTGCTGTAGTGCTTGACGCAAGGGCGCTTCTAGGTTGCCCCGCTCTAGCAGCAAGCGGGTGACGATTTGGGCTTGCTCGGGCTTCCCGGTATCGATCAGCAGACGAATGGCTTGCTGGAGTGCCTTAACCTGAGCGCTGGTCAGAGTGATGGGTTGTCCGACTTGAAATTTTCCCTCGGCGATCGCTGCTAGCAAGCCGGAGATACTGCCGCGATCGCCCCATAGAACCTTCAGTCGGGCGGCGATTTCTTCCAGCCGCTCCTTCGTGCCAGGGGGAATTGACAGTGTAATCGTGTCCTTTTTTCTCGACATGCCCTAAATGTAATTGCATTTTTTCCACTTCTGTGGCATGATGATAATTGTACTGAATTTAGGAGCCGAATTGAGATGATCCAGCTCCCAACCTGGGCATTGGCTCATCCAGGGGCATTCACAGTCCCGGCTTGGCCCCAAAGACTAAAAAAGCCAGAGCGATGCTCTGGCTGGGGATCCCTGAAAGGGATTATAGAAAGGTCGTATTGCCTTATTAGCCTCTTATTTCAAGCCCTGAAAGGGATTTCGAGGTCAAGGCTCTTTCATCATACATCATAAAGAAGCCATTTGTCACTGACGTAATGCATATAAGTCTCTTAACAATAAAAAAATATGCTAGTCTAGTAGACGAACCGGACAAACGCCCAGTTCGCCTATGTAGAGTCGCTCCTCATAGGTTAGCACAGCTTGTCCGGTTGTACACCTATTGGAGGACTTTAAAATGAGTTACTCAGGAGAAGAGATCTATCGCCAAAACTCAAATGACGAAGAACAGATTTATAAAATGCAACAGGAGATAAAACGGCGTGAGCGCTTAATTGCACAAAGGAAGCACGAACCGATCTTCGATGACGGTGAGATTGTATCTTTCGCTGATTGGGAATCGAGACGTCAATAACCGTTAGAGACGGATATGTAAGGTGGGAGGGCAATTTTATGGCACTCTCACCGCCTAAGATAGCTTAAAGAATCAGCAGAGATTTGCCGTTGGGTTTTTATTCAATAAACTCAGACGTAAAAAATTGAGTAGATCGATGATGAGTTTTGATGACTGGTTACGGGAGAAGCGGGAAGAAAACTTGTGGATTGCGGCTCAACATGGGGCTTGCAATGTGAGGGTTTTTGGTTCCGTAGCGCGGGGCGAAGCCGATCGCCAAAATTGACAAATATCCCCGTCGAGGCAAACAGGTGTTTGAGGAAAACGAACTGATTCAAACCTGGATTGTGTATCACTTACAGATTGTGGGTGAAGCTTCGGCAGCTATGTCTGAGGCAATCTGCATCCGACATCCAGAAGTTCCTTGGCTCGATATGAGCGATTTTAGAAACTTGTTAGTTCACGAAGATTTCCGAATCGACACAGAGATTATTTGGGCGATCGTCCCACAAGAGTTGCCCAGGTTAAAAACTCAGCTTGAAACCATGTTGCAAAATTATAGTAGTGAATAGCCGGGAGGAGGCATAGGCATGACTTGGCAGCAACTCTCTCTATTTGATAACCATGAGGAAGAAGAAAAAAGGGTGTTTCCTGGGTCGGAATCTGATGTTTTGCAGATTGTCATCAGTGCCTTAGCGGCTGAGGTAATATCCCTGGCTCCTTCTGAACTGGCAAGCTTGGCGAACGATTCAGACGCAGTGGCGATCGCGCGGTCTTTGGGGAATTTACACTTAGTTCGACAGTTAAAGGTTGCCCAAGGAAATGACGAAACTAGGACAGGGAACCCACTCCGGTTGAAAGAGAATATAGTTTATTATCGAGAGCAAGCGATCGGCACCCTGGAAATGTTGTTTAAATCGCCATTACCGGGAGAATTGCAGGCGAGATTGGCAATCGACAGTGCGAGCGACCGATTTATGGAATATTTGCAGAAGCATCATAAAATTGCGATTCTCGCTGAAAGCGACTTTCACTTTTGGGTTTTCATTCCCGGGAAAACTCAGGGTTTAGATATCACCAAACTTTGGCAAATATTTCTAACCGATGTGGCGTTTTCCGCCTATGGCGACACCCAGAACCAGTTGCCAGGATTGGTGCAGACCTTTATTCAAGTGCTGAATAGCATCACCTTGTCGGGTCGCGGTTTTAGCACCTTGGAGCTGCCGATTTTAACGCAGGAGCAAGCCACAGTTTTAGCCGCTTGGTATCGCGCCGTGATTCGAGATGTGGAAAAACGGCAAAAAGAGCGACAGAAACAGATAGATGGACTCAAGAAACAGATTAAAGACAGGGAAGGGAAAGGAGAAGATAGCAAATCCTCTCAAAACGAGTTAGATAAAAAGGAGGCAATGCAAAATAAAGAAGCTAAAAAATATTGCGAGTATTTTCAGAAAGGATTTGGTAAACTTCTCGAAGGACAGCAAGCCGCTTTTCAGGAACTTGATGCAGTGCAAAGTCAACTGGCACAGGCTGGATTGAGCAAAGCACAGCAGCGAAAGTTGCTGAAGCAGCAAGAGAAACTGACGGCTAAGATTGCGTTCAGTCGTGAGTGGGTGCGGGAAAAGAGCAGTTTGTTTCAGCGATCGCAGGGAAATCCGTTTGATTTTTTTCGATTAGATAGAGAACAAAATTATGGTAAATTCAAAAAAATCGAGGAATTAGCCAAAGCGTTTAGCAAAACTGCCACGGATCAAATTAACTCGACCCGGGGGGATATTTTTACCCAGTGTGTTGTTGAAATGTATCGGTTACTGGAGATAAAACCAGAGGAAATGGATTCGTTACCCACTCCATTGCTGAGTGAAAAACCAGCCATGCGCGCAGTGCGATCGCCGGGAGATGATAGTAAAGAATTTTGCTATTCCTGTGGGGTAGAAATCGATCCAAAAACCGCTCGCTGGCAAGTGCTGCGATTTATGTTCGAGCGACCCTCCCAGCGTCGCCAATCTGCATCCAGTGAAGGCAGACCTCATATCTGTGCATCCTGTGCGGTGTTAGCGTTTGCTTCTCCCTTAAAGGTGACGGATGAAAGTATTATTTTGCAGCTTAAAACACCTGAAACCGAAAAGCGCAAAGATTTCGCCGCCAGACAGCAAAAGCTGAAAGATTATATGAGAATGCTGACGAACAAACAACTGCATTTGAGTGCGGGTCGGTATTTAGTTCTGGCATCCGATCGCACTGCTAAAGGTGAAGTAGCGGCACAAAAATTGGGTCAGGTTCAGTATGCGCTGGCAAAAGTTGCCTCTATTTTCCCGAGGGAGGTACTGACGGATTTGGAATTTTCCTTGATTACCCAAGGGAGTCAACCGATCCGGTTAGCGAGCCGGCATTTAATTTTTATCAAAGGCTTGATGGAGGCATACAGTCAATCGATTGTGGTTTCTGACAAAGAAATCAACATGCAATTGGCGGATGCAGTACGATATGTGGAACGGGATTTACCCGTTATGGCAGAATACAAACTGGCAAAATTCGCGAGTCTAGAACAGCGTCGGGAAATGGAAAAGACTCGCGAAACTTATGCCAACAAAATTCAACAAGATGTGCAAGGATTTTCTATGAGTGCTAACAACCAACTTTTGAAACGGGCTACTCTTTATAAAGATGTAGCGGCGCTAACCGGATTAACTTACGCTTTCGTTCAATCTCTGGAAAGAACAGCCAGAAACTCGATGAAGCCAGAAGATGTCGAACGAGAGGTCGGTAAAATAATCGAACAGGTTGATGACGCGGTAGCATTTTGCTATTATGCCACATTAGGCGATGAAAATAAAACCAGAGTGCGAGCGCGATTGTATCGAAATTCGGACAATTACTTTATCTACGAGCAAACCAGCAGGTTACTAGAAGAATTGGGAATTTCAAATCGAGAACAAACCGATGAGTCTCAACAGCAAACTTGGTTGATGCTCTGTGCGGATGATGTGATGAAAGCTTACACTCATTTTGCTGAAAATTGCTATACGCAAGAGAAAGAGTGGAAAGAGTTAACCTATCAACTCAAGTTATATCTCTACACTCGTTTTCCCGAATTGGTTCGCAAACTTAAGTCTACAACGGAGAAAAAATAATGGCTACTGGACTTCCTGAAACCGATAAAAATAAGCCCCGCGTTCATTTTGACATTTATGCCATTCTCGAAGGCTCGCAAGAGCTTTATTTTGGGCATGAAGTGCAGGTTAATGTCAACTTAGTGGAGACAGTGAAACTGTCGAGTAAAGACGGTAAATCATTAGAAAAATGCTACATTTCACCCACCAAACGGCGCGGTGTGGAACGGCGTTGCTTGATTTGGGCACCGGTGAGTAGTGGGAAATTACTCGGGGATAAAAAAAATTGTGGAATTCCCGATACTTGCGCCGAGCCAGGTTGTCCGATTTGCAGGGTTTATGGCGGTTTAATTGCGGGGAAGAAAACGTTAATTGGTCGAGTGACGCATGGCGGTGGCGTTGCCGTACAAGATATTTTACCCCAAGAAAAGCAACGAGCGATGCACCCGGCAAGGTTAGTGAATCAAAAAGAAGAAACCCCGACACCTTTTAAACGGGAATACAATCAACCGGGGATTCTTTATCCGGTGTCTAATCATTGTTTGAGCGTGACGGATTCAGAATTTGCTGCGGTGGCTTATGGGTTTTTGGATTCTCTACCGCGCATTGGTTCGGGAAATCCGAAAGGACTTGCGATCGCAGAACATAAGCAAATGCCTCTATTAGTGTTAGATCGCTACCTGGTTCCTAAAGGAAAACGCCCGATTGTTTCTCCTTCCGAAACCAATCCGGAAGCGGCGATCGATGAGTTTATCCGGTTAGCCAGAACCCCAGAAAAAAACACAAACCACATTCAATCCACTCATTTCCAGCGCTGGATTGGAGATGCAGCTTTGGAACAACTGCAAGAGTATGCTAGCCGCTTTGTTGACGAGGTTTTACAGGCATAATTTATGTATTGCCTAGAGTTCAAAATTCAACCCACAGCAGCGATGACCTTTCGCATTCTGCCTGGGTCAATTCTCAACATTGCCACTTATCCTTTTGTGCCACCCACAACCTTTTCCGGGTTTTTGCGACGGTTGGGAATTCTGAGTGGCAATTTAGAACTACCCGAAACCAGGATTAACAAAAATAATCCGCCAATTTACGCGCTACCGCCGCGATATATTCCCGTGGGTGCCTATCCCGTTTCCCACAAGTGGAGTGGAGTGCATCGCACCTATCGCAAGGGGATGCGCGAGTTCAATCACGATTTTTTTTCTCGGCTTTATGTGGAGGGAAATAAGGCAAATTTTCAGCTTCATACCTGGGAATATTTCATCGCCGAGGAGTTAGTGGGATATGTGGTGGCGGAATCTCGGGAAGGGTTAGCAGCCTTTCAAAATTTGAAAGGATACGGCTGCAAATTGGGTAAAGAGGGCTATGGGGTGGTAACGGAAATTTCCGAGGAGGCGATCGCTTTAACCAGGCAAACCGTTACCGCCTATCCTTCCGCCATTGTACCTATCGAAGCGCTGATGCAAAGTATGGAGGCGGTGATGCAGGGGGGTGAATTTATGGGAGGCTGCGATATTTACAACCTCTATCGCTATCACTGGGAACCCACTGCTTTCACCACTTCAGATGAGGAAGGTTTTGTAGATTTAAACCCAACGCCTATTTCCGGTTTCGTGCCTTTTGTTGCTGCTTATTTTACCCCGGAAGCGGCAGAACCAACGTTGGAATACTACACCAACGGCGAAATCTATATCCCGGTTTCCCTGGTGAATCTATTGAATGGAGAAGTTTATGCCTAAGAAAAAGCGCTCGCGCATTTATGATTTTGGTCGGCTTTTTTTCCCCGAACCTCATAACCCGATTCCCCGGGAAGTCCGCTTTCAACCCCTGGGGAATCACGTGAAAAATGTGATGCAGCTCGTGAAATGGTGGAAGGCGGAAAATTTTCCTTTTGATTCTTCACGCCAGCGGGTTTTAGAAGCGGCTAAAATTCACGATATGGGAAAACCCCAACAATTTGAGATTAAAGTGCAAACCGACGCGCGAGGTGAGTTTAAACACTATATATATTCGTTTAAAGGGCATCGGTTTTTAGCCGAAAGCAAAGATGAATGGGCACAGACACTGGCGATCGGGCATCACGATTTTTCTATTGCAGATATCACTCGGGATGCCTATCGACTGAAAAAACAGCAGCCATATGCCGAAAAGCTCGCTAAAGACCCTCTCGCTTATGCGCGGGAACTCTATATTTTGGAAATGTGCGACCAAATTGAGGCAGAGTTAGCTTGTCGGGCGATCGGCGATGAGGAACAAGCAGAATCGCGGGCATTTATGGATTACACGATCGCCGCAGATTCTCAGGATACAACCCAATATTTTCTCGATCCTTGGCCGTTTTTTCACCCTTCAATCCAGTTGACCTTTCACTCGTGGTCGATGGAACTCACCCCGGAGGATAAAGCGAAGTTAGAACAATGCCAAAAAGACAAGAAGGATTTGGGCAAAACCCTGGATAACATTGCCAAATCGTGGTGGGAGTCTTACCCCGAAAACCGGGCGAAACAACCGATCGTCAAGGTGACGGTCAAACCTTATCCAGACTCAGTAGATGATGGGAATCACTGGGATTGTCGGACTTGCTATCAACAGTTGGCGAGTTTTGAACCCAATCCGATGCAGGATAAAATGTATGAGGCGATCGCTCGTCAGCCAAATCCCGCTATTTTACTCAAAGCACCCACAGGCGTGGGCAAACTAGAAGCGGTTTTATTTCCCGCTTTGGCGAGCAATTATCGCTTGATTTTGCCCCTTCCCGCCCGCAGTTTGCTCGAAGACCACAAACAACGAGTGGAACAATATCTCAAGCGCTTTTCGCAACTGCATCCGCGCCGAGAATTTTCTCTGGTGGTGGATACGGGTACGCAAATGCACCGCTGGGTGTATAAAGGGGGTCAAGAAGTTCCCCGGCGCATCAATCCTCGCCGACATCTTTATAAAGGTGATGTCATTTTAACCACCTTGGATAAATTTCTCTATCGCTATTTTGCGTTTGGAGATAAGCAAAAGTCGTTTATTTTTCCCTTGCGAATTCACCAAGAAAAAACCTTGATTTGCTTTGACGAGGCGCATAGTTACGATGAGGTTGCCTTTACCAATTTCCGCAGTTTGGTTCAGTCGTTATATACAGGGGGGCGATCGCTGGTGTTAATGACTGCAACTATGCCCCCAGAATACCTGGAAGAATTTGCCCGATACTTGCAAGTTTTTGACTACATGGGGGAGTCGGAATATGCTGCGGAAAGAAAAAAACTGGCTCATTTCGAGAAACCCCAAAGAGGTTTTGAATGGCTGGCTAGTATTGAGCGAAATCCCCGAGAACCGGAAGCTTTTCAAACCTACTTCCGGGAAGCTATCATGG
Organism: Phormidium sp. CCY1219; assembly: GCF_035615515.1. Lineage (GTDB taxonomy): Bacteria > Cyanobacteriota > Cyanobacteriia > Cyanobacteriales > Laspinemataceae > CCY1219. The sequence goes on along the minus strand of NZ_JAJENT010000465.1, from coordinate 11,436 downwards.
CAGAAGTTCAGGCTAAACCGAATTGTCGATTGATTGCTGTAGTGCAAACCGTGAAAGATGCTGCGGCAATTTATCAACAATTAAAAGGCGAAGCGAGGGAGCCTTTATTTCTCTATCACGGACGGTTGGATTCTCGCGTCCGACAACAAGTTTACGAAGGGTTAAAAGAGCATGATGAAGCGGGAAAACCCTATCGGTTAATTACCACCAGTGCGATTGAGGTGGGGTGCGATTTGAACTGCGAAATTTTAATGTCAGAAATTTGCCCTCCGGAAAACTTAATTCAACAAGTGGGACGGTGCAATCGCAAGGGCAATATTGCTGATGCCAAGGTGGTGGTTATCGGCAGAATTGTGGGCGATCGCATTCCGTTTTATGGCCAAACCTTAGATGAAAATGGATGGGCAGAGTACCAGGACTGTCTTCAATCTCTGACGCACTTTGATGGCGATAAAATCGCTCAATTCATTCGGCGATCGCACCGGGTTGATGACTATCGCGTGGTGGAACTGTTTTCGATGCTGCATGACTACGTTTATGGTGCAGATTTAACCTACAAACCCCTCCACGAAAAAGGATTAGTCGTGACCCGCAGTTGGACGCCTTCGGCAACTTTGGTCTACGATGATGGCACCCACGGCGATGACATTCACAAAATGCCTCAAGCTTCTGTCCCCCTCGATCGCCTAATTCAAAATAAGGAGAACCAATACGCCAATACTCATGTTTTTGAACGGTACTACAATCGCGAAAATACCTGCTGGGAATTGCGCGATTTAAGACCCGGTTATGCCTATGCCAAAACTATCCTAATTAAAATATCCGCCACCCATGAAGGTGCGCTCATGCCAGAAGCACAGCCAGAATATCAATACCAGGCTGATTTAGGGTTTCTAGAGTTGCCTGGAGTTTTTATCAAGTTAAAGCCCTCTGGATTGGATGATAAACTCCTTTACAAACGAGAGAAAACCACAGCGATCCTTACTTATCCAGGCTCTTTAACTCAACCCTCCTAAGCAGTAGGGTGGGCAATGCCCACCTTCCCCCTACATTGACTTTCGAGAGCCTCGGTGTAATTTTAGAGAAAGGGAACAAGAAATCGGTTTTATATCTCTAATAAGTTGCTTTCTGCCAAAAAGTCTATCCAAAACCCCGGTTATAACGGCCACTAAACCAATACCATAGGTTAAATTAAAAATAGACAAATGTTCCTGCAAACCATTAGCTTATTTCTCCATTATGCCACATAGTCTCGTCATTAACCTCGTTCCGGAGTCGGCGATTTCGCCGCAGTTTTTGCAGGGAAGACATCTGCATGCTTTGTTTTTAAATCTCGTCAATTCAGTTAACCCGACATTGGCGAGTAATTTGCACGAACAGAAAACGGAAAAGGCGTTTACGATTAGTCCCTTGCAGGTGAGTAAATCCTCGGGAAGTTCGGGGCATTTGTTGCAATGGAACCATCAGAAAGCGATTCCGCCGGGAACTTCCTGTTGGTGGCGGGTTTCCCTGCTGGATGATTCTTTGTTTGGCAATTTGACGCAACTTTGGCTGACGTTGAATCGCGATCGCCTCTGGAAATTGGGGTCGGCTGAGTTGCAGATTACCAAGATTTTGGGCACGCCACATTCGAGTCAGCCTTGGGCGAATTTTTCCAGTTACCCGCAGTTGTACGAAAATGCTTCGTCAGAGCAGCGAAAAATCGAGTTTGCCTTTTGCACCCCCACGGCATTTCGTCAGGGAAAATACGATTCTTGTTTGCCCACTCGCGAGTCGCTTTTTAATAGTTTGCTGCACCGTTGGAATAAGTACAGCAATATTGCACTATCTGAGTCTTTGTTGTCGGGTATTTTCCCCAGTTACGTCAATATTCATTCGGAAATTGTTGCCGATAAGCGCAGCAAGTTTATTGGCTGTGTTGGGGTGATGAGTTATGCGATTTTGGGTCAGGTTCCGCCAGAGGTGATTCGCGATATTAATGTGTTGGCGGATTTCGCATTGTACTGCGGGGCGGGGCGCAAAACGCCGATGGGAATGGGGATGATTCGGCGGTTGAATTCGGGTTGATTGATTGCGGGTTTTGTAGGAGGCGGAGCCTCACTCGGGGCGTTCCTAGGCCGAGCCTAGGAACGAGTGGTGTAAGGGGATTTTTGTTGAGAATTATATCATAATTTGGAGGAAAATAATGCAAAATTTGGAGTATATTCCGTTGGCGGCATTGAATCAGTATGCCTATTGTCCGCATCGGTGGTGGCGGATGTTTTGTGCGGGGGAATTTGGGCAGAATCATTACACGATTGAAGGGACGGATTTACATCGGCGGGTGCATTCTGTAGGGGAGGAAAATCGGGAGGAGGTTTGGCAAGTGCGGGGGATTTGGTTGAAGTCGGAACGGTATCGGTTAATTGGCAAGGCGGATTTAATTGAGTTGGAATCCGGGGAGGTGTTTCCGGTGGAATATAAGCGGGGAAATCGCGGGGAATGGGAAAATGATGCGCTTCAGGTGTGCGCGCAAGGGTTGTGTTTGGAGGAGATGATGGGACAGGCGATCGCCCAAGGGTTTGTGTATTACGCGCAGTCTCGGCGGCGTCAGGTGGTGGAGTTTTCCCAGTCTTTGCGGCAAACTGCGATCGCCACCATTCAGGAAATTTCTACCCTGCTAAACACGGGAGAAATGCCCCCGGCAATTTATGGGCCGCGCTGTCGGGGATGCAGTCTTTATCGCCACTGTTTGCCCCAGGCGACAAAGAAAATGAAGCGCTACAAAGAGGCGAATTAAATAGCTTTTTGAATTCCCACTTGTGCGGGAATGACAGATTCATGCTTGTTGGTGAAACTTTCACAGTTTGGAGGATGAAATTATGGGAACGGTTTATGTGATACAAGATGATTGTTTTATTGGCAAAACCGACGAACGATTAAAGGTACGGGCGAATCGGGAAAAGTTGCTGGATGTGCCATTGATTCAAGTAGATGGCGTGGTGGTTTTGGGACGGGCAACGGTGTCGCCTGGGGTGGTGACGGAGTTGCTGGAACGTCACATTCCCTTGAGCTTTTTGACCCATACCGGGCGCTATTTAGGACGGTTGGAACCGGAGGTGACGAAAAATATTTTCGTGCGTCAGGCGCAATGGCAAGCGGCGGGAGAAACGGAAAAAGCGGTGCATGTGGTGCGCGGTTTCGTGCGCGGAAAGTTAAAGAATTATCGGAGTTTGCTGCAACAAGCGAAGCGGAATGATTCGCAACTGAATGTGACGGCGGGAATTGAGGGGATAAAAGGGATAATTGCTTCGGTGGCAAAAGCGGAGAAAATTGATTCCCTACGCGGATTGGAAGGGGCGGGGAGTGCGGCTTATTTTGGCTGCTTTAATGAGTTGATTCGGGCGGAGGGGTTTGAGTTTGCGGGGCGACGGCGCAGACCCCCGACGGATCCGGTGAATTCTTTGTTGAGTTTTGGCTATTCTTTGCTGCGCCATGACGTTCAAAGTGCAGTGAATATTGTGGGATTTGACCCCTATCTGGGTTATTTGCATGTGGAACGCTATGGGAGACCTTCGTTAGCTTTGGATTTGATGGAAGAGTTTCGTCCGTTGGTGGTGGATGCAATGGTGCTGTCTGGAGTGAATAAAAAAGTGCTGAGTGTGGAGGATTTTGTCACGGAACCGATAAGCAATGCGGTGTCGTTGACGCGGGATGGGTTGCGAACCTTTTTGCGGTTGTACGAACAGAAAAAGCAATCGCAGTTCAAGCATCCGGTGATGGGTCGCAAGTGTAGCTATCAGGAGGCGTTTGAAATTCAGGCGCGACTGTTGGGGAAGTATTTGATGGGGGAAATCGAGTCTTATCCGCCGTTGGTGCTGAAGTAGTGGGCGATGGGGGATTGAGTAGTGTTTGGTTGAATGGGAAAATAGGAGGAAATGCGATGTACGTGACGGTGGTTTACGATATTCCGGAGGATAAGCGCCGAACGAAGGTTCACAAGATTCTCAAGTCTTATGGGCAATGGGTGCAGTATTCGGTGTTTCAGTGCGAGTTAACCGAGACTCAGTACGCGAAACTGCGATCGCGCCTCCGGGAACATATCAAACCGGAGGAGGATAGCGTGATGTTTCAAGTTCTGTGTCGCTGCTGCCAAGGTAAAATAGAACGCATCGGCGGGGTGGAGCCTGTGGACAAGACGGTGTTTTTTGCCTAGCTTTTCCGGTAATGGGTAGCTGTGGGACAGGTTGGGGTAAATTTATCGTCCGAAACCGTTGTCCTCTCTGGATTGCAGGCGGGTTTGCCGTTCTATCCGATTACCGCAGTTGCCCAACCCCTTGCAGGGAGGGAGTTTCAGGTAATTTTCAACGAAGGGGGTTGACAGGTGGTTCTGGGAAATGGTAGTTTAAGAATCGATTACCGCAAACGTACCTTGAAAATTAAATACAGTAAGGGTTTCAACTGCCTGCAGTCTCAATTTCCACTAATCCCTTTCAGGGATTGAAACAGGAACGGAGAAAAGGAATACACGCTTGGTCGGAACCATTGTACTGTCTCAATTTCCACTAATCCCTTTCAGGGATTGAAACAACTTGACAGTTTCTAGCTTGGATGACGTGAAAGTCTCAATTTCCACTAATCCCTTTCAGGGATTGAAACGCGTTTTCGCTTTTTAAGCATTGGGAAGAGTTGGGTCTCAATTTCCACTAATCCCTTTCAGGGATTGAAACTCCGTTTTCCACACCAAAGCTTGTTAAGTCCCCAAACGTCTCAATTTCCACTAATCCCTTTCAGGGATTGAAACGTCCCCCTTTGCCGCAGCAAGTTCGGCGACGGCGTCTCAATTTCCACTAATCCCTTTCAGGGATTGAAACGCTAATCATTGGATACTTCAAAAATACTACAGAATAGTCTCAATTTCCACTAATCCCTTTCAGGGATTGAAACTAAGAAGATATCGCGCCTGGGGTTAACAACCGCAAAGGTCTCAATTTCCACTAATCCCTTTCAGGGATTGAAACTATTTCGAAGGTGACAAGGAAGAACTAGAAGGTCGATGTCTCAATTTCCACTAATCCCTTTCAGGGATTGAAACTCGTCCGTCCATGCGGGTTCGGTCACTCGTTGCCAGTGTCTCAATTTCCACTAATCCCTTTCAGGGATTGAAACCATTTCCGGAACTACGCCACCCGCTGCATCCTCCAAAGTCTCAATTTCCACTAATCCCTTTCAGGGATTGAAACGCATACCGGTTTATACCGTCATGCTCAAACCAATAGTCTCAATTTCCACTAATCCCTTTCAGGGATTGAAACGGATGATGCGGGGGAAGTGAAATTCCATCGGAAAGACGTCTCAATTTCCACTAATCCCTTTCAGGGATTGAAACAATTTAACTATTAATTTAGCGAATGAATTAACCATCCAGTCTCAATTTCCACTAATCCCTTTCAGGGATTGAAACTGGTGCTATAGCGGTTCATCCTGGGATAAGAAAAGGTCTCAATTTCCACTAATCCCTTTCAGGGATTGAAACTTTGGGGCGCAATCGCGTGTTCGGAATCTAAAAAAGAGTCTCAATTTCCACTAATCCCTTTCAGGGATTGAAACCTCATTTTGAGGACGGGTTTCTTTATGTGATATAGTCTCAATTTCCACTAATCCCTTTCAGGGATTGAAACTTACTGAATCTGAGCTTGCTGAATTAGCACCGCAAGGTCTCAATTTCCACTAATCCCTTTCAGGGATTGAAACATAGATTGGCCAATTTTTGGCGCTGCACTGGCGTGTCTCAATTTCCACTAATCCCTTTCAGGGATTGAAACGCCAATTTGGCAAGCATCAAGTCAAAAAATAAAGTACGTCTCAATTTCCACTAATCCCTTTCAGGGATTGAAACGTGATCGGGATTTGTTAAGAGTGCCGGCATATTCGTCTCAATTTCCACTAATCCCTTTCAGGGATTGAAACTTGGAAGGCGCACGCGATTGAGACTTTCGACATTGTCTCAATTTCCACTAATCCCTTTCAGGGATTGAAACTTACAAATCCAAAAATTAAAAGTTTTAGTCCCGCGTTTGTCTCAATTTCCACTAATCCCTTTCAGGGATTGAAACCACTTATTGCAATCGCAGATTCTTCTCGCAGGGAAAGTCTCAATTTCCACTAATCCCTTTCAGGGATTGAAACTAGTTTATCCTCAATTTCTGCCGCTTGACGCACAAGGTCTCAATTTCCACTAATCCCTTTCAGGGATTGAAACCGCCACAGCCTCCCCCGCCCCGGCTCCCCCCGCAGCGGTCTCAATTTCCACTAATCCCTTTCAGGGATTGAAACGCAAATAGCACCCTGGGAGTGGCGAGAAATTGCTTAGTCTCAATTTCCACTAATCCCTTTCAGGGATTGAAACGGGTTCGTGGGCTTCGTTGGCCTTCGCTGCTGGTTTGTCTCAATTTCCACTAATCCCTTTCAGGGATTGAAACTAAGATTGCGATCGCCTCCAACCAGGGGTCCCAAAGGTCTCAATTTCCACTAATCCCTTTCAGGGATTGAAACCTATTTTCCAGAAGTGGATGGAATCCCGCTAATTGTCTCAATTTCCACTAATCCCTTTCAGGGATTGAAACGAGATTTCCATCGAGGCGACATCAGGAGCCTTGCGGAGTCTCAATTTCCACTAATCCCTTTCAGGGATTGAAACCGGATTCTTCTAAGCCTTAGCTCTGAGAGGCCGCAGGTCTCAATTTCCACTAATCCCTTTCAGGGATTGAAACCACTTTCGAATCAGCATCGAGCAATTTGGCGAAGTCTCAATTTCCACTAATCCCTTTCAGGGATTGAAACTAATTTTTAAAGACAATCCATTTCGAGGATAATGCTTGTCTCAATTTCCACTAATCCCTTTCAGGGATTGAAACACATTCGGCCTCTGAAAGTCTTGTGGCGCAAGACTTTCAGGTCTCAATTTCCACTAATCCCTTTCAGGGATTGAAACGCTGAACGATGGGGGAATCTCTTCTCAATCTGGCGTCTCAATTTCCACTAATCCCTTTCAGGGATTGAAACGAAGTTTTTCAACAATGGTATTGAGTTCGATTGCTTGTCTCAATTTCCACTAATCCCTTTCAGGGATTGAAACGGTGAGACCGACAGCACGAAGCAATCCATCTTCACAGTCTCAATTTCCACTAATCCCTTTCAGGGATTGAAACAAAACAAAAAAAGTTGCTCACCCAACTTAAAAAAAGGTCTCAATTTCCACTAATCCCTTTCAGGGATTGAAACTGTGATTGCCATCATTGGCCTAGCCTCCTTTTCGGTCTCAATTTCCACTAATCCCTTTCAGGGATTGAAACACGCAATTGAAAAGGCGCGAGGGCTGGCGGGACGAAGTCTCAATTTCCACTAATCCCTTTCAGGGATTGAAACGCGATCGCCTGGTCAATCGGATGGTAAGTCAGATTAGTCTCAATTTCCACTAATCCCTTTCAGGGATTGAAACTCTGGTGATTCGGTCGATCCGCCTTGTCGATTCGGGTGGTCTCAATTTCCACTAATCCCTTTCAGGGATTGAAACAGCCTATATTTCTTTAAATCTGGATTCCCGCCGGGTCGTCTCAATTTCCACTAATCCCTTTCAGGGATTGAAACTCGTTCCCCGGTAACCCTTGCCCGGCTGGGTTGTGGTCTCAATTTCCACTAATCCCTTTCAGGGATTGAAACACCGCACGATCGCATGATGCGATCGCATGGTCACGTGGTCTCAATTTCCACTAATCCCTTTCAGGGATTGAAACAATGGCAATTTCGAGATTATCGCGCATGGCAAAGGAAGTCTCAATTTCCACTAATCCCTTTCAGGGATTGAAACGGAAACCACAGAAATGAACATCCCCAGCCATAGGGTCTCAATTTCCACTAATCCCTTTCAGGGATTGAAACAATCCTCTGCGATCGCGATCGCTTCTTCGCTATAGTCTCAATTTCCACTAATCCCTTTCAGGGATTGAAACAGCGACGGGGACACTATCACCGTGACTCGCGCCGGTGTCTCAATTTCCACTAATCCCTTTCAGGGATTGAAACACATCATCCAAGCTGGAAACCGACAAATCGATCCGGTCTCAATTTCCACTAATCCCTTTCAGGGATTGAAACTGGAGGGCGCTAATCGCGGAGCTTTTTTGTGTTGCTGTCTCAATTTCCACTAATCCCTTTCAGGGATTGAAACGGGTTCCCCACTCCTGAATATTTAAAGCAATATCCTGTCTCAATTTCCACTAATCCCTTTCAGGGATTGAAACTTGTAAATCGCTCCTCCATCTTTAGCAAGAATAAATGTCTCAATTTCCACTAATCCCTTTCAGGGATTGAAACCAAGAATTTTATAATTTAGACCATGCCATCAAACATGTCTCAATTTCCACTAATCCCTTTCAGGGATTGAAACTCTGCCGAGTGGAATGGATTCACTCGATTGTTCAGCAGTCTCAATTTCCACTAATCCCTTTCAGGGATTGAAACGGAATTCGAGATTTCCAACGCAATTTGCTGGGCTTCCTGTCTCAATTTCCACTAATCCCTTTCAGGGATTGAAACGGCAACTTAAATGAGTAAATACATGATAATCAGTGTCGTCTCAATTTCCACTAATCCCTTTCAGGGATTGAAACTCGCCAATTCTTTTTGACTTAAGTCTACTTCTCGGGTCTCAATTTCCACTAATCCCTTTCAGGGATTGAAACTCAATATTTCCGGAGAAACAAAACGAAAAATAGAGGTGTCTCAATTTCCACTAATCCCTTTCAGGGATTGAAACACGAAACGGGAAATCATCAATCTTTCAGAATCCGAGTCTCAATTTCCACTAATCCCTTTCAGGGATTGAAACACTGCAGAGCAAGATGGGCGTGCAATTTGGAAGCAGTCTCAATTTCCACTAATCCCTTTCAGGGATTGAAACGCTTCCCAGATGAAGCCAACCTGATACCTCGGTCGTCTCAATTTCCACTAATCCCTTTCAGGGATTGAAACGGGCAACTGCGAACCAACTACAGTCAACCCAAAAAGTCTCAATTTCCACTAATCCCTTTCAGGGATTGAAACGTGCGAAAAAATCGCTTGCAACACATCGTCGTCTTTGGTCTCAATTTCCACTAATCCCTTTCAGGGATTGAAACTTAACTCATCCAGAGTTAATGACCGATCGCCCACGTCTCAATTTCCACTAATCCCTTTCAGGGATTGAAACTCGTATTGAACCCACTCTTCCGGAGAAGGACAAGTCTCAATTTCCACTAATCCCTTTCAGGGATTGAAACGGAGGCGATCCGGCTAAAGGCGCGATCGCGGGTAGGTGTCTCAATTTCCACTAATCCCTTTCAGGGATTGAAACTTTAGGATTGGAACACACTCGAAACAATCCACTTGCGTCTCAATTTCCACTAATCCCTTTCAGGGATTGAAACGTACATTCGATTCTACTCTTTTTTGCTCTCTACATTGTCTCAATTTCCACTAATCCCTTTCAGGGATTGAAACCAAGCCCAACTAGGCGGAAGCAAAACAGAGGAACAAGGTCTCAATTTCCACTAATCCCTTTCAGGGATTGAAACTCTCTCAGGAGGGCTATATATCGCCTTAACTGGCGCTGTCTCAATTTCCACTAATCCCTTTCAGGGATTGAAACATCTAGAACCAAAGCTTCTTTAGGCCATTTTTTATCAGTCTCAATTTCCACTAATCCCTTTCAGGGATTGAAACCGGCGGCCTCTTCTGCACTTAAAGCACCTTGCTTTGTCTCAATTTCCACTAATCCCTTTCAGGGATTGAAACTCTACCAGCTCCAGCCCTTCTTCCTGAAGGGCCGCGTCTCAATTTCCACTAATCCCTTTCAGGGATTGAAACCCAGCACAGACCGGGCAATCTACGGATTGCGGAGTAAAGTCTCAATTTCCACTAATCCCTTTCAGGGATTGAAACACTAGGGTGAATGTCGGGAAGAACTCGCTCCCGGTAAGTCTCAATTTCCACTAATCCCTTTCAGGGATTGAAACCCGTTGGTGCCGCCAAAGGTGCGATCGCCGTTGCCGAGTCTCAATTTCCACTAATCCCTTTCAGGGATTGAAACTTGTAAATCGCTCCTTTTTTGGACAAGATAAATTCGCCGTCTCAATTTCCACTAATCCCTTTCAGGGATTGAAACTCCTCTGCCGTGGCCGCTGCTGTTTCTCCTGGCGCGTCTCAATTTCCACTAATCCCTTTCAGGGATTGAAACGCTTACAACCGAAAGGAACATCCCCAACCACAGCGCGGTCTCAATTTCCACTAATCCCTTTCAGGGATTGAAACTTAAAATTGCCTTTTCGAGCGGGCAATAAGTCAAGGAAGTCTCAATTTCCACTAATCCCTTTCAGGGATTGAAACAACAAGAGATGAACTTGTTGTATGTGGCGCTGACCCGCGTCTCAATTTCCACTAATCCCTTTCAGGGATTGAAACTATTAGTTGCCCTGGAATCTGTGCTTTCATTTCATAGGTCTCAATTTCCACTAATCCCTTTCAGGGATTGAAACTGATGAATAGGGGAATTAAAAGCGGTTCGCCACGTCTCAATTTCCACTAATCCCTTTCAGGGATTGAAACCCACCAGTTTTCTTCTTCGTTAATTGTCCCAAACCAGTCTCAATTTCCACTAATCCCTTTCAGGGATTGAAACTTGATGATAATGGAATATTCCGAAACTGATTATCTAATGTCTCAATTTCCACTAATCCCTTTCAGGGATTGAAACTGAAAAGAACGCGATCGCGCATCAATCTAATTGCCGTCTCAATTTCCACTAATCCCTTTCAGGGATTGAAACTGATTTTGAGATTTTCGGCATCTCCATCCAAAGCGCTGTCTCAATTTCCACTAATCCCTTTCAGGGATTGAAACTTTAGCGACAAAATCATTGATTTTATCGAACGCTGTTTGTCTCAATTTCCACTAATCCCTTTCAGGGATTGAAACTAGAATGAAAGACGCGGGTGTGATTCGACATTCGCAAGGTCTCAATTTCCACTAATCCCTTTCAGGGATTGAAACATTATACCGCTGTATCTCTTTCCTTTTCTGAATGATGTCTCAATTTCCACTAATCCCTTTCAGGGATTGAAACATATTCCTTTCCTCTTTTTTCTTCTAAGGTTACCGAAAGTCTCAATTTCCACTAATCCCTTTCAGGGATTGAAACTTCTCGAATTTTTGTGCCTCCTTTTAAATAGAGGTATTGTCTCAATTTCCACTAATCCCTTTCAGGGATTGAAACAAAACTTTGCATTGTCAATTACTATAAGATTTACTTATAGTCTCAATTTCCACTAATCCCTTTCAGGGATTGAAACTTCGAAAGAAGACTCTGGGATTAATCCGTACTCTGTATGTCTCAATTTCCACTAATCCCTGAAAGGGATT
>NZ_JAJENT010000464.1:0-11751 GCF_035615515.1 Phormidium sp. CCY1219 | reverse complement strand
GGGGATGGGATAAAATATATTCATAATGGGGGCAAAGCTTAAAAGCAATGCTTTAATTGTTATATGGCAGATTACTGCTGCTTCTGTCCCGGTTATTTTTCCCGACTTCACCGACTCAAATATCGTTGTATTTTTTCCTGCGCTTGCGCGCCATTGGGCAGTTGCACCCCCATTGTGGGTTCGGGATTTTGTTCGGAGGGAATTTGTAAGACATAAACGCTGTTGGGGGTGACAAATTCAAAATATCCCGGCTTTTGCGGATTGTAGTCCACCGCTTCGAGATTAATCCCGATCGCTTGGTTTTTGTTTCTAATTCGGTAGTGTCTCGCTTGACTCGGATCGTCTTTGTCGCTACAGATATAAACCCGATAGTTGATGCTTTCGGCATACGCGAGGATCCCGCCCGTATCGGCGCAGGTTTCGTCCCCGGCAATTTCTTCGATCGCACCGATTTCGAGTTGGGCGATCGCCGGTAATGCCACCATGCAACCCGTCACCGCCGCGATCGCCACTGCGATCGGTTGCCTTTTCATTCTTAACCCATTCCACATCTGTGTCACCCTTCCTCTCTCCTCAATTGCCACCCACCCCAAACCGACTTGAGCGCACCCATGCGAGGATCCATCAGCGATCGGTTCGTTCAACCCATCAAATGCCGGTCAATCTGTCCCGCCCAATTTTACCTGCTTTTGACATTTAATTTGCTATTTTTTCGTTTTCCCTTGTCGCATTATCTGGGAAATAAATCGGAAAATAGCAACAATTTAGCCAGTAATATTGACTTTAGACAAGGAATTAGCGGCTTCGCCCGGGTGGGGTTATCAAACCCTAACCCAGGGCAACGGCAAAGTAAACAGGCGGGATAAACTTGCAAATTAGAGTTGCGAAAACGAGACAAAAGAATGATGTTATTATAGTGACAGTTGAGAATTTTGTCAAGAAAAATCACAAGAGTGGGGGGGTGAGGAGAAAGAGCGATCGCGAATCCGGGGGTAGAGCGATCGCTCTGGGCGAGAGTTCGGTTTTCTCGCACCAGGGAGATCGGGGCAAAAGCCAATCCAAATCCGCGATAAAGCTTGCCCCATGCAGGCCCAAGCGATCGGCGTTTAAAATGAGACAGAGCCGAGGGAGAGTAACCCGCACGCCGGAGGAGTGGTGCTTCTGACCGAAAAAGAGCTACGATCCAACAGTGATACCCTTGTTTTTATGTCGAATTCTCTGGGGCTGGAGGAAATGACCTCATATACGACTACGAAAGCTGACATGATCGAACTAAGGCGGTTAAAAGGTTTACTGCCACCGGAGTTACAAAGTTGGGTGATGGTGGAAAAAGCGATCGAGGTTAATCCACCCCTGATCCGAAGCGAAGAAATTGGCAGCGATCAGGTAGAAATCCAAGTGGACTTAGTAAAGTGGGAGCAGCTTGCACTGGATCAGCGCAACTTGCTGTTTTGGCATGAAGTCGCGCGGATTCAAAACGATACCATTCCCAAAGAAGGATGGGAAATGGCTGCACTGGCGATTGGTTTAGGCGGTGCGGTAGGCGAACTTTGGGTGCAAGATGGGTTGCTGCTGATGCTAGCGCTGGCCCTGTGCGGCGTGGCGGGATATCGTCTTTACCAGAAAAATAACGGCGATCGCACCCTCACCGAAGCCATTGAAGCCGATGAGAAAGCCATCGCGATCGCCACTCGGTTTGGCTATTCTCTGCCCAATGCGTACAAAAGTCTCGGTAGTGCCCTAAAAGCCTTAATCGAACAAACCCCGAAAAAACGGCAACGGGCAAAATACGAGGCGCGACTGCAAGCGCTCAAACGCAGCGCTGCGAAAGCCAAAGCCAAAGTCAAAGCCGCCCGAGAAGCTGCCACCAACACCGAAACGGTGTACTAACCACTGCCTGTTGAACGCGATTACAACTGACTTAACAGTTTATGGGTTTGGGGCACCACCCGCACCGGCTTGTGCCAACCCTTCATCAACGCCTGCCACGCCAGCACCTTTGTCGGTGCTGGTGGCTCCATTTTTGGGGGCATCTTGCTGCCGAATCGCCCCGCTTCTGCGGGAGTTAAGGGGGTAACGGGTTGCAAAAATATCGGCACCTCGGCGCTGACACCGGCAACCAACTCGGCGGCGCGTTGCAAATCCGTCAGGGAGGTGCGATCGCTGATAATTATCTTGACAAATACCTCAATCTGTGCTAAGCAACAAAGCTGGAGAAATTCCCGGTGCGCCTCCCAATGGGTTTCCCCACTGACACTGGGCAATTTCAGATCCATGCCCACCGAATCGAGTGCGGAAATAATACTTTTTAACTGTTGCGGACGATGCCCCCCCGTTTCCAAATAAATCGGCAATCCAGTCCGCCGTTTAACTTGCGGCAAAAACTCTTTTAAAAACGACGCATGGAGCAACGGTTCCCCCCCGGTGAGGCTGATACTATCGTGTAAATTCGGTTCATCTTGCGCCCCGATCCATTCCAGTAATTCAGGCAAAGAAATCGGATTGGAATGAATTTCAAAATCGCGATCGCCCGGTGTTTTTTCCCGGCGACAAGTGTCCGGCGCTTCCCAGGTATGGGCGCTGTCGCAAAAATCACAGCGCAAATCGCATAACCCAAACCGAATAAAAATTTGCCTCGTTCCCACATTTAGTCCTTCCCCTTGAATCGCGGAGAATACTTCAATTAATCTAGCAGTGGGCGGGGCGATAGTTGTGACGCTCATATTTAACGGGTTGGTGATAGTTCAGTTACGGCGCAATACTCGAAACCCTCGAGAATTGAAACTTGAAACCGCATCGAAAAAACAATACTTGATTTTAGCTGCTTCCGTCGGGAAATTGTTTTTCTAACTGCTGCTGCACTTCCACTTCTACGATAGAAGGAATGCGAGCGATCGCCTGTACGATTTGTCCTTCGAGTTCCCCCATTTGCTCTTGCATTCCTCCTGGAGACGGAAGTCCGTCAATACACTGTTGCAGAGCTGTAATCACCGCCGTCAAACTTTCAATTTGTTCCAATTCCGGGCGGGTTCTAAACTCTTGGGATAGCTCTTCCACCTGATTTTTCATCGGTACCAAAGCTTGTTCTACACTTTTCTGCTGCGATCGCACCTGTCGCAACGCCGCCACCACTTTCTCTAATTCTTGATGCAAATCCTGCTGTTCTCCCATACTGATGCCGGTGTCTTGCTCAACCCGCATCATCGCCCGATCGATGTTTTGGCGGTACTCGCGTCTGAGCAAACGGCGATCCATCAGACTCAACACCAGCGCCAGAGAAATGGGTGCTACAGCATAGAGGATTTCTCCAGAAATGCTAGCCCACACCGATCCGGCGATTGCGCCAGCGATCGCGACATATTCTCCAATCTCTAACCCGTAACGAAAGTTTTTCACAACCATCCCCCAACCGATACCCCTTGATTTTAATATCTCATCCCCCGGTTGCTGGATTTTCTCCTTGCGCCCATCGGCGGGAAAATTTTGCCCCGCCTACGATCGCAAAAATTGGTTGAGGTGTGATTCACCGATGGCAGGGATGCCCACCAACTGAACGAAACTACACCCCCTCGCCAACCAAAAATCGGCGGAAAAATCAATCGGTTAAACCAGAGTCAACCCCCATCGTTATTGCCGCAAAAATGGAGAAGCGATCGCCCCCGGGTTTTTTCCTACACATAAGTGGCAAACCCCAAAACTCAATCCAAATCCAGGTTAAAGCGATGAAGAAACACAGCAAAGAGAAAACATGCCTGTGGTTGTGCCAGAGTTTGCCCCAGTTTATCGCGGTAAAATTGGGAAATTCCCACCCTACCTCGATCCAGAACCGGATAAAATTGACAGATTGGGATATTCAACTGAGCGCAGTGCCAGAGCAATCAACCAAGCTATGACCTATTCTCCTTCAACTTTAAAAGAAATCGACCCAGCAGCGGAATCCAGCGCCCCGGTGAATTGGCCGAATTTGCTGCAACAGTTATTAGACAAACAATCTCTCAACCGCCAGCAAGCCAGTCAACTGATGCAAGGATGGCTTAACGAAGACATTCCCCCAGTGCTTTCCGGGGCGATTTTAGCCGCTTTGCAAGCGAAAAGCGTATCGGCGGAAGAACTGGCGGGGATGGCGAAAGTATTGCAGTCCCAATCTGCCGGCGGGATTGAGAAGCGATCGCCCAATGGAAAAACCCCTGTTATCGATACCTGTGGAACCGGGGGCGATGGAGCCTCCACCTTTAATATTTCCACTGCAGTGGCGTTTGTAGCCGCAGCGGCGGGAGTTGCACTCGCCAAGCACGGCAATCGATCCGCCTCGAGTAAAGTGGGATCCGCCGACGTACTCGAAGCGTTGGGAGTGAACTTGAATGCGCCAGAGGAGAAAGTTGTGGCGGCACTGGATGAAGTGGGCATCACCTTTTTGTATGCTCCCGGTTGGCATCCGGCGCTGAAGGTAGTAGCACCGATGCGGCGAACCTTAAAAGTGCGAACGGTTTTTAATTTATTAGGGCCGTTGGTGAATCCCCTGCATCCCACCGGCCAGACAATCGGCGTGTGCGATCCCAATTTAGTGCAGCCGATCGCCGAGGCGTTGAAGCAATTAGGGCCAAAGTTGGCGATCGTGATGCATGGGCGAGAGAAACTCGACGAAGCGGGATTAGCCGAAATCACCGACTTGGCGATTTTGTCAGATGGGGAAGTGAAATTAACCAGCATCGCCCCGGAAGAAGTGGGGTTGCAACGGGCACCCACCGACGCCATACGCGGCGGTGACTTGGAGGAAAATGTGGAAATTTTGCGATCGCTGCTTCAAGGCGGCGCAACCCAACCCCAACGGGATATCGTGGCGTTCAATGCCGCCTTTGCCCTACAAGTCGGCGGTGTGGTGCCGATGGGAGATTGTACCCAAGGCATTGCCTTAGCTCGGGATATCCTGCAAAGCGGTGCCGCTTGGACGAAGTTGGAACAGTTAGTGAAGTTTCTGGAAGGATAATCGGAAAATTCCGCGTTTCTTGCGCGCTAGTTGCACGAATTATCGGGACAAGGCATTGCCTTGTCCCGAATAATTAGAGCGGGTTAATTTCTAACTCTCAATTCGATGACATCTTCTTTAATGGTGATATCATACTGGCCATAGAAATTTTGTCCTAACAGTCCCATTCCTTGCAATCCGTCTTCCACTTCCGGAGGGGCGATCGTCACCAGGACTTGTTCGAGGATCGCATCGCCGACTTGTAAAGAATTGAGGCGCGCTACCTCGACTTCGATATCCGAGGCACTAGCGGTAGCGATGCGGGCAGTATCGAAGGGAACCAAATTGAGTTTTTCGGCGGTGGAAGGGGCAATCAAGGTGGCACTCGCACCGGTATCGAAGAGCATTTCGCCCGCTTCGTTGCCATTAAAAACCACATCCACCACGGGAATGCCTCCCTCACGACGTTTGATGGGAATTTGGAAGACGCCTTCGGGGTTGGTGGTGGTGGTAGTGGTGGTGGGGACGGGGGGTTCTTCCGGGCAAAGGTTGTTTAATTTGATGACATTTCCATCGCCATCGATCATAAAACAGCCTTCATATTCCTGGGCGAGGGTGCCGGTGGAGAGTGGAGTAAGGCTGATGATGGCAACAAGTAGGGCACAGAGTTTGTTCATCGGAGTTTTTTTTATCAAGACGTTTGGCAGGGTGTGGAAATGAAAACGGCGTAGGAGGGGATTTAGGGCTTTAATTTAGAATTCCCCCGGCAAAGGAGAAACTTAAATCTATTTTAATGGTTCGGCAAGGAGTGGAATGATTTTGCAGTGTAGAGACACGATTAATGGCTTCTCTATGGGAAGACGAAAGGGCGGCGGGAGAGGTGGGGGAATTGGCGAATTTCTCGCTTAAGTGAGGTGCGGTGAAGAGGAGGCGCGGGGCGGATTTGCGATCGCCTGCCCACATTTCCCCTAGGGAAGAATGCCCCAGTCCAAAAAACTCATGGGATAATGCCGAGTAGTGGAAGTCACACTCAGGGGTCAGGTGTCAACAAAACCGAACAATTGACAATAAAAAACTGACCGCTGACAATTGACAACTGACAACTGACATCGAATTAGGAAAAGAGGTTTCTATGTCGCTTTCTGCCGATACACCTGCCTTGCTCGTTTTGGCAGATGGAACGTCTTATCGCGGTTGGTCGTTTGGAGCCACCGGCACCACCATTGGGGAAGTGGTATTCAATACCGGGATGACGGGCTATCAGGAAGTGTTGACCGATCCGAGCTATTGCGGACAGATCGTCACCTTCACCTATCCCGAACTGGGAAACACCGGGGTCAATCCCGAAGACGAAGAATCGAACCACCCGCAAGTGAAAGGGGCGATCGCCCGCAACATCTGCAAGCGACCGAGCAACTGGCGATCCACCCAAGGATTGCCCGAATACCTAAAAGAACACAACATTCCCGGAATTTACGGCATCGACACGCGATCGCTGACCCGCAAAATTCGCATCGTCGGGGCCATGAACGGGGGCATTTCTACCGAAATTCTCGATCCGGCTGAATTGCTGGCGCAAGTCCAAGCCGCGCCGAGCATGAGAGGCTTGAATCTCGTGCCGGAAGTCACCACGGACAAAATCTACGAATGGGGTCGCAGAACCGATGCCCCGTGGGAATTTAACCCGCAAAGCTCCTCCAACGGCGAAACCTTCACCGTGGTCGCCATTGATTTTGGCATCAAGCGCAATATCCTGCGACGATTAGCCACTTATGGGTGCCGAGTCATCGTGGTGCCCGCGAATACCTCCGCCGAAGACATCCTGAAATATAATCCCGACGGAATTTTTCTCTCCAACGGTCCGGGAGACCCCGCCGCCGTGCAAGAGGGGATCGAAACCACGAAAAAACTGCTCGCCAGTAACAAACCGATGTTTGGCATTTGTTTGGGACACCAAATTCTCGGCTTGTCGATGGGGGCCGACACCTTTAAGCTCAAATTTGGCCATCGCGGCTTAAATCAACCCGCCGGGTTGCAGCGTCAGGTAGAGATTACCAGCCAAAATCACAGTTTCGCGCTCAATGCCGAATCATTAGCCGCAGATAGCGTGGAAGTGACCCATCTCAACCTCAACGATCGCACGGTGGCGGGCATGCGTCACAAAACCCTGCCGATATTTTCCGTGCAGTACCACCCGGAAGCGAGTCCAGGTCCTCACGACGCTGACTATATTTTTGAGCGATTCGTAGAATCAATGCGACAAACGCGCCAGGGGTCAAAAGCGCTCGGTTAGTTTGCGCCCTGGGAATGTCACGGGAGTCGCAGTTTTCCGCCCCACCGCGAAAACTGGCGTTGAGCCAGTGACGGCAGAATTTCCCCCCCCCCCCAACTGAGGGACAATTGAGGGATATTTCTGCCGAGAGGGAAAAATCTGGCAGGGGAATGGGGAGCGCAAAGCAGGGCGGTGGGGCAGCAATGACCCGTCTTGCCCCATTCCCGAAAAAGCGATCCGGCCTGTGTTATGATAGTCGTCTGTAAGCACAAGCACACTGCGCGCGTTGCCTAGGGCGGTCGGGCCGCTCGCTCGGGGATTTCGATCCCAACAGCGCGCCCTCCCTTGCGGGGCAGTGGCTTGGCAACCGCCGCTAAGGCAGATCCCCGATGGATGCGAAAAACAAGAGCGCGGCTCTGTTGTTTTTCCCCTCGGTCACTGGCGATCGCTCGGGATCGAGTCGATCGTCAACTATAAAATGTACAAATTAAATTTTTCAGCCTCGCCTATAGACAAAAGGCGAGAAAGCCTCTATACTAGAGCGTCGATTTTAGGAGTATGCAGCTAGGAGGGCGTTATTCCTGAGCCACTTACCCTGACCGTTAGCCTTCGAGGCACGCGCGAAGTCGGGAACAAATACCAACTATTCCGCCTCACCGGCTTACTGGACGCCTTTTCCGAAGCAACTTTTCGGAAAGCGCTCGGTAAGTGTATTGATGACGGACCGAGTAACATCATTTTGGATTTGTCCAAGATAGATTTTGTTGACAGTTCGGGGTTAGGTGCTTTAGTGCAGCTAGTCAAAAAAGCTCAAAATGCTGGAGGTACCTTGCAAATTGTCACCAATCCCCGCGTCACTCAAACGGTTAAACTGGTTCGCTTAGAGCAGTTTTTATCCTTGCAACCTTCTGTGGAAACCGCACTCGAGAACGTCAAAAGCTCTTGAGTCTTTAAACGAAAAGAAGGGAAAAAAGGCTATCCAGTGCTCGGTACTGGATAGCTTGTTTGCGATCGCCGAGGGGCAGGGCACATGTTGCCCCGGATACTGCCGCCCTGGACGAAAGGTATAAAATTTAACCAAGGCCGGGACAATGCCGGATGGCAAAAGCTAGTGGGGAGCAGAAATGTCCGGAAATTCGCGTTCCCAAATATTCTCGATAATGTTATAATGTCAGATAAAAATAAAAGATAGCACACCGAGATCGAGGGGAACTCCCCGAATCCCGTCGGATCGGGGGAACAGAAACTCGGTGCAAGTGAACCAACCACTCTCAAGCAGCTTTTGGCCGGGAAATGCAGAAAAGCTGCGGTTGACGAAAATTTAGCATTACAATAAATGGGGAGTTAATCGAATGGAAGCCGGGAATTGCTGTGCCAAGAGAAATGCTTCGCTGACGGCGTAAGCCGTTCAAAACTCGGCAGAGCAATCGCGGTCTGTAACGTCGAAGATGGGGAGCATGTCACCAAACCCAGAGTCAAATCAGCGGTGCGATCGCCCAGAGGGATTGTGCCTGCGGCTACCAGTCAACGTCTTGTCTGGGAAACAATTGCAGCAACTATCACCGGTGGCTTTAGCATATTTGGGCGATGCGGTGTACGAGCTTTACATTCGAGCCGCTTGTTTGCTCCCGCCAAAGCGGGCAAAGCTCTATCATAATCAAGTGGTGTCGAAAGTGCGAGCGGAAAGTCAGGCGGAGACACTGCGATCCCTCGAACCCCACCTCACCAATCACGAATTAGAAATTTTAAGACGCGGACGCAACGCCGCCACGGGAGGGCCGAAGCGCATCAATGCGGAAATTTACCGCAAGGCAACCAGCCTGGAAACCTTAATGGGATATTTGTACCTCAGCGATCCCGAGCGGTTGAGCGAACTGTTCGATCTGCTCGGGAAAGAAGATGTCACTACAGAAGCGTCGGTGGAAAAACCCTGATTTTTCTGTGGGGTGCTTTCCCTCGCGCGCGCCGACACTACCGCGAGGTGTTGCCTATCTTTTCCCGCCTCACCCCCGAATGAGGCGCTTTCGTGCAGACGAACAATGAGCAACGAACAATCTACAATTGGCAATCTATTTCCGCCTCCGCGATCGCCCACCGAGGTTGCGCGATCGTTCTCAATTGCCGATTTTCAATTTGTCTGAGTGCCGAGCTTCCTGAGAAGGAGCCATTTTCACCCTCAGAACTCGCCGTAAAAGTTAACAATCGATGACATGCCAGGGAAAAAACCAAGATTAAACTCAGAAAAGCATTCGAGTCGCAAGCCGCGCTTGAAAACCAACCGAAGGAGCGGTAAACCGCCGTCCTCTCGAGGTTCTGAGCCTTCTGCAGAACGCGAGGGCGAGCAAAACGACCTGATTTACGGTCGCCATCCCGTGTTGGCGGCCCTGGAAGAGCAGCACAAGCTGCATCGAATCTGGATTACACCGCAACTGCGCTACGATCCCCGCTTTCACACCTTAATCAATGAAACCAAATCCACGGGAACCATCGTGGATGAAGTGGATTACCGACGCCTCGACCAAATCGCCACAGGCGCGAATCACCAAGGGGTCGTGGCGCAAATCTCCCCCTACGCCTACTGGGAATTGAGCGATTTGATTGATAAAGCATTTTCCCTCTCCCACCAACCCCTGTTGGTCGTTTGTGATGGGATTACCGACCCTCACAACTTAGGCGCGATCGTCCGCACCGCCGAGGCGATCGGCGCGCAAGGCTTGGCGATCCCGCAACGCAGGGCGGTAGGGATCACCTCCACCGTGATGAAAGTGGCGGCGGGGGCTTTAGAATCTTTTCCGGTGGCGCGGGTCGTCAATCTCGCCAGAGCGTTGGAAGAATTGAAAGCAGCGGGATTTTGGATTTACGGGACCGCCGACGATGCCACCCAACCGTTACATACCGTGGATTTTTCCGACCCAACGGTTTTGGTGGTCGGATCCGAAGGCAAAGGTCTGAGTTTGCTGACCCAGCAGCACTGCGACATGCTGGTGTCGATTCCCCTCCCCGGGAAAACCCCCAGCTTGAACGTCTCTGTAGCTACGGGAATGGCCCTCTACGAGATCCATCGTCAGCGATCGCTCTCTAGGGGAAATGTAAAGAAAAATGTCATTGAAAAAATAAATACAACGGAGTATAAAGAAATGTAACAAGCTTCGCTCCCGGAAAACCTGTGTAAAACTTCATAACCAATTAGTAAAAGGGGGACTCCCATGAAAGGACTCAAAGAACTCTTAATCAGCTTGATCGACATTCTCGGATTGGCTTGCTGGGTAGAAATTTCCACGGACAAGCCCCGCTGCACCTACTACTTCGGCCCGTTTCTGTCCAAGAAAGAAGCCGAAGCAGCGATCGCCGGCTATTTAGAAGACCTCGAGCAAGAAGGCGCGCAGGGCATCGGTTATGGGATTAAACGGTGCAAACCGGACAACCTGACGATTTTCGACGAAGTTGGGGAGATGGCCCACCGAGGATCCGCCCCGGTGTTCAGCGGTCAAATGTAATTGGACTCGGACCGTTCAACCAGACTCCCACCCTGCTGGTGCAACCACTTCGGGATGGGCAGCGATCCACTGCTCGATATCCCACAACACTCGATCTGGTATTTCCCAAGGAAATAAATGCGCGGTATTGGGGTAGCATGTCCACTGGCACCGATTGAGGCGCTCTGCAGTTTCGCGGCTCGCTTCTGCGGTAATGTGTCGGTCCGCTGCCCCAGCAAGGACTAAGGCGGGACATTGAATTTGGGGCAACTCGTCCAGTCGGTTGTAGCCAGCTTTCAGTGCAGCATTCAGGGCTTGTTGAGCGTGACGATGAGTTTGCAAATAGGCGGAGGTGCCTTCCAAGGCTAAATAGCGATAAGCCAGGGGGGTATGTTGGGCAATCAGATAGCGCAACAGCGATCGCTTGGCAAAAGTGTCGATATTCCATTGCCAACTCGGTTTAATCCGGTTGATAATCCCCGCCACCCCGGTAAAAAACAAATCTTGCCAACTCACTGGGGGATGGCTACTGCGCGGGCGCGCCGCTGAGGCGACTAAAATCAATCCCGTGACCCGATGCGGATGTCTCAGGGCAAGTTCGAGGGCGAGAATTCCGCCCAGAGACCAGCCTAAGAGCAAATATTTATCCAGGTTCAGGCGATCGAGCAAGGCGTCCAAGTCTTCCAGGTGATCCCGCATCTGAAAGGGGGATTGCGCCCGGGTTTTACCATAGCCGCGCAAGTCAGGGGCGATGATTTGGAAGCGGTGGGAGAGGCGATCGCTAAACACAGACATGCAGCCACTGTGTCCCGGATGTCCGTGCAAGCAAAGAATCGGAAACCCAGCTCCCCGGAGTTTCACATTTAAGTGAAGCGTGGAATAAGTGAGGTGGGTTTTTTGCATGGTTTGGCAACCCTCAATTTCAAATCGCGTAGATTACCGAGAATCGGCGTAAAGCCTCCGGATTTATCCGTGGGGATATAAGCCGAGCGACTGACCCCCGGTCCCCCGCAATTATATTCGTTGGACATGATAAG
>NZ_JAJENT010000463.1:0-22273 GCF_035615515.1 Phormidium sp. CCY1219 | reverse complement strand
AAACCCAGATCTCAAAGGTCTGGGCCCAGAAGCCCGCGCCGTACCGCCTAAGCGGTCGGCGTCGGGAGTACGTCACGGTGAGGGATGGAACGATCGCCAAGGCAGTGAAAACCCGAATTAACTGGGCATCTGCCAAATTTCAATTGTTTTGTCAGAACTAGCAGAGGCAATCGTTTTTCCCGTAGAAGCGATCGTGACAGCATTGACGCTATCGGTATGTTTGGTTAACGTATGAATGGCAGTGCCTTGACTTAAATCCCACAGTTTAATCGTCGTATCCGAACTGCCACTGACCAGCATTTTCCCAGCGGGACTTAAAGCAATTGAGTTGACGCTATCTTCATGTCCTTTCAGGGTGCTAATTTCTTCACCGGTGGTTAAATTCCACAGTTTAATTGTGGTATCGGCGCTGGCACTGATCAGGGTTCGATTATCGGGAGAAATAGCCAAGGAATTAATGCGATCGCTATGTCCGATTAAGGTAGCAATTTCCTCCCCTGCATTCAAATCCCACAGTTTAATCGTGGTATCCAAACTGCCGCTAGCTAAAAATTGCCCATTTCCACTCAGGGCCAGGGCATAAATTGCGCCTTCATGTCCTTGCAAGCTGATAATTTCTTTTCCCGTCACTGCATTCCACAATTTAATCGTGCGGTCCAAACTGCCACTGACTAATTGGGTGCCATCCGCACTCATTGCCACCGCACTCACCCATTCCGGATGAGCCGATTTCGTAAACAGAAGTTGACCGGTTTTAACTTTCCATAATTTTATCGTTTTATCGTTACTTCCACTGGCTAACGTCCAACCATTTTGACTGATAGCCACCGCATTCACCGGATAAGAATGACCGGAAAGCGTGCGAATTTCAGCAGCGGTTTGCAGATTCCAAAGTTTGATAGTTTTGTCCCAACTGCCACTGACGAGAAGCTTGCCTTCCTGGGCGATCGCCAGGGCGCTGACCGACCGAAAATGTCCTTTTAACGTGGCGTAGGATTGGATAGCCGGTTGGGTTAAAACTTCTACGGTTGGCGTCACCGTGGGGGAGGGATTGGTAGGTTCGGGTGGCGGCGATTCTGGCGGATTTAATTGAGACCGAAGCCGCGTATTTTCCGTCGCGAGGCGGTGGAGTTCTTGCTGCGATCGCTCTAGTTTAGCTTGCTGCGATCGCCTCTCGCTCCACCGTTGTCGCGCCCAAGCAATTTTCGCCCGTTCTTTTTGTAAAATAAGGCGACGAATAGGTGCAGCTATTTTTGCCGGATAGGGCGTTAAATCCCAGCCACACACCGAACAGCGCGGCGGCTTTTCTGGCGAGAATTCGGTTTGGCATACGGGACATTTCGTCATTATTCAAGTGGTGTTTTTAGCCGAGAATGCAATTCAACGAAGAGGACAGAGAAGGTTTCCGAGGATTTGTGGCTGATTATTGAGCAATATTTGGGTAAGCCAGGGAGTAAACTGCAACAAAAAGATAGAAAAAATCAATCAGATACGCCCCAAATTCTAATTTTTCCATCATCAGACCCGGTGACAATTTTATCCCCTTCAGGAGAGATGGTACTGCAGAGGATGTAACTATCATATCCGGACATATTTTTGTTAGCCGATATGGTGTGGATGGGGGTTGCCTTATCCAGATTCCAAATTTTAATCTTGCCATCATCGGAACTGCTAGCAATCGTGCGGTTCTGACTAATTGAAACAGACATGACCGCACTGGTATGATCCGAGAGGGTATGTAATAATTTTCCGGTGCCGAGATTCCAGAGACGGACCGTGGTATCGTTACTGCCACTCGCGAGAATATTGCCATCATCGCTAATTTCCACAGAAGAGACCGATCCGGTATGTTCGGTGAGGGTATGGAGGAGTTCGCCGGTGAGCAGATTGCGGATTTTAATCATATTATCATTACTGCCACTAGCGAGCATATTGCCTTGGGGGCTAATAGCCAGAGAACGAACGGCGCTAGCATGACCGTAGAACGTGCCGAGTAATTCTTGGGTATTGAGATTCCAGAGTTTAATCATTTTATCAGCACCGCCACTGGCGAGGGTATTGCCTTTTGGGGTAAAGGTGACCGTATTCACCCATCCGGTATGACCTCGGAGGGTAAACATCAATTTGCCGGTCGCGATATGCCAGAGTTTGATGGTATTATCGCCGCTACCACTTGCGAGTAATTCGCCATTGGGACTAATAGCCAGAGCGATCGCAGAACCGGCATGACCCGAGAGGGTTTTAATGGGTTTGCCGGTATTGAGTTCCCAGAGTTTAATCGTGCGATCGTTACTGCCCGTAACCAGAAAATGGCCGTGGGGATCGATAGCCACAGCGCGCACCGCTTTTTCATGTTCTAGCACGTGGAGGCATCGGAAAAAGCGATAGGGTTGATATTCTTCTAAAGCCATTTTGGCTTTTTCCGAATGACTGCGCTTTAACAAAGCGTAAGCCATGCGCTGAACTGCTTCTGAAGAATCGGCCATTGCACAAATCAAAGCATCCACCATTTCCGATTCAAATCGGCTTTCGCTGGAGGTGCTTTGTGACTGGTGGAGGGAATCTTTTAACTGTTCGATTTCCGCTTGTAAAGAACTCACCCGTTCTCGTTCGCGATCGAGCTGTTCGATGAGAAGCGCTCGTTCCTGTTGCGATTCTTCCAACTGCCCTTGTAACTCGCGAATGGCGAGGCCATCACCGCCACTGGGTTGCGTTAATTGCTCGATTTCGCGAGAGAGCTTCGCGAGCATTTCGGGCAATCCTTCATCACCCAAACCATCTAAACGAGCCTGAACTTGTCCGATTTGTTCTTGCAAAAGTCCGCGCTCCTGATTCACTTGTTGTAACTGAGAAAACAGTTGATTGAGTTTTTGTTCGACTTGTTTTTGCGTCATTTGACGCAGATTTCGTTCTTCGGTAAAGTATTTTTTAATTTGATAGCGATCGAATCGGTCTTCCTCCATTCCCGATAACACGCTATCCACTCGTTCTTGTAAAATTGTTCGTTCTTTCGTCGCATGTTCAAATCGTCCCCAAACTTTCGAGATTTGGCGTTCGATATCGGCAAGTTTCCACTCTAAACCTTTGATAGAGGAGTCCTTTTCATTAACCCGCTCCCACATTTTTCGCGCCCAAAATAGTTTCGCCTGTTCTTTAGCTAAAGAGGCTTCAGATAACGAGCCACCCTCAGAAGGATCCACGGATCTCAGATCCCAGCCACAGGTTTGGCATAAGGTGTCTTCTCCCGCAATATATTCACTTCCACAAACTGGACATTCAGACACACCCAACCTCACGCTCTGCATCGTCTCTCTCCGCCCGGAGGGATGATTTTCACCGCCAGGGGAATTTACTCCGATCTTAAATAACTGCACCCAGAAGGTGCAGATAAAATACCCCTCTGATTGCTGAATGCTGGAGTTTTCACCTTACATTTTCACCCCTAACCTGGGGGATGCAGACCAGAGTGGGGTTTAATTGGTGATTGGCTCTGTGGGAGAATAGGCTCCATTTTGCCAGATTTCTCCCGCCCTTGCTCAAGTGCATTCTAACGCTCCAGTCGGCGGCAAGGGGCGATCGCCCCGGGATGAAACAATCATGGGTGGCATTTTTTTCCTTGCCCTTTTCTCCATGCAAATGGAACCACGCCGATGGATAAGCACTGATGCAAAATAAGCAACTCAGTTTGCTCAAACCGGTACCGTAGGGTGGGCGGTACCCACCTACTGCGAGGCCCGCAGGTTCAGAGATGAGAATGCAGTGCCGAGAAGCGTTATATCATGCCTAACAGAACCGCATGAACCCGTTCGTACTCCTGGTGCAATTCTGAGGCGATCGCCGATGCTTCTGGGGGCAAAGGGTCTCCCGTATCGAAAGTCGCGCAGACCATCATTTCCAGTTGCTTGCTCGACTTTGCCAGAGCGGTAGCGCCCAGGGTAGCACTGGTAGACTTGAGGGTATGAGCCGCGCGCAGCAGAGTTTCCATATCCGATTCAGATATAGAAGCGTCGATTTGTTCGAGCAAAGTCGGCAGATCCGAGAGATAGCTTTGCACCACCTCAGCAAAACCTTCCGGGTCATCCTCACCCACCATTTCTCGCAACATATCCACAGCTTTGAAATCGATAGAAGTCGATGGAGAGGGCGTAGGAGAATGTGCCTCGCGGGCGGAGGGTTGGGGCAAAGAAGCGTCAGTCATGTCAGCAGGTTTGTTACTAGGAGATTGAGAAGGAGTCATGGTTTGCGATTCCGGGGTGAGTTCTATAGTTGGAGTGGGCGGGGGGGTCGGCGAAACTGGAGCCACGTGACATTGAGCCAGGATTGCGGTGAGTGCCTCCATGCGGATTGGCTTGCTGAGATATTCATCCAT
Source organism: Phormidium sp. CCY1219 (assembly GCF_035615515.1). Taxonomy (GTDB): domain Bacteria; phylum Cyanobacteriota; class Cyanobacteriia; order Cyanobacteriales; family Laspinemataceae; genus CCY1219. Next base: position 17,904 of record NZ_JAJENT010000463.1, on the reverse strand, counting down.
TCCCGCCGCCAGACAGATTTCGCGATCGCCCTGCATAGCATTAGCCGTCATGGCGATAATCCAGGGGCGACCATTCGCAGAAACATCCTTGCGGACCGGCCATTCCCCACAGATCTGACGCGCCGCTTCCAACCCATCCATCACCGGCATTTGCACGTCCATCAGCACCACATCATAACTTTGGCGCTTCAGAGCTTCGATCGCTTCCAATCCATTACCGGCCACATCTGCCCGATATCCGAGGCGCTGCAAAATCCGCAGGGCCACTTTTTGGTTAACCACATTATCCTCAGCCAACAGCACCTTGAGATTTTTCGGTTCGGCGGCGCTGCGCTCAGGCTGTGCGCCGCCATCCGCCGCACCCGAAGCCACTGTAGAACCGCGAGACTTGCGCGATCGCACCCGCATCGGATAGCGAGAGAAAATCCCCACCAACACATCATAAAGCTGAGATTGTTTGATCGGCTTATTCAAAAACGCCGCAAAATGAATCCCCGAGGTTTTCACATCCACCGGGATCCGACCGATCGAAGTCAGCATCACCAAAGGCAAGCGATCGCCCCCCGGCAACTTACGGATCTGCGATGCCAAGGTTAACCCATCCATCTCGGGCATTTGCATATCCAAAATTGCCAGATCGAAATTCCCCACCCCCGGGCGCAACGCTTCCAGGGCCTCCATGCCCGATGCCGCCGTCTGCGGAACCATTCCCCAGGATTCACCTTGGCGGGTGAGAATTTTGCGATTTGTGGCATTATCGTCCACAATCAGCACCCGCTTCCCGCTCAATTGCGGCACATTATCCTGCAAAGGAGTGGTGGGGATCTCGTTGGTTTGTTCGGCGAGGATGGTGAAATAAAACGTCGAGCCAATCCCCTCTTGACTTTCCACCCACATGGTGCCCCCCATCAGTTCGCTGAGGCGCTTGCTAATCGCCAATCCCAAGCCGGTGCCGCCATATTTGCGCGTAGTGGAGGAATCCACCTGCGAGAACGACTTAAACAACCGTTCCATGCGCTGTTCGGGAATTCCGATGCCGGTATCGCGCACTGCCAATTGCAGGTGGTAAAGCTTCGACCGGGGGGAATCGGAACGTGGCAGCCCCGAGGGTTCAGACGGCGGGTCTACTCTCTTCACCGACACCACCACTTCTCCGCGATCGGTAAATTTCACCGCATTGCTCAGCAGGTTCACCAAAATTTGCCGCAGGCGGGTGACATCGCCGACAATGCCCAGGGGGGTATCTGGATGGATGATATAGGCCAATTCCAACCCTTTTTCAGCCGCTCTAGAGGCCACTAAATCCAGAGATTCTTCAACGCACAATTGCAGATTAAATGGTTGTTCTTCCAGTTCTAGTTTGCCCGACTCGATTTTCGAGAAATCCAGGATATCGTTGATAATCGTCAGCAGGGCATCGCCACTGGTGCGGATGGTTTCTACAAAGTCGCGCTGATCTGCGGTTAAATCCGTATCCAGGAGCAGACCGGTCATGCCGATGACGGCATTCATCGGCGTGCGGATTTCGTGGCTCATGGTGGCCAGGAATTCGCTTTTGGCACGGTTGGCGGTTTCGGCACTGGTGCGCGCTTGTTCTAAGGCCAAATTTTGCTCGGCCACAAGCTCCCGGGCGCGGGTTTCTTGTTCGAGCAATTGGGCTTGGGCTAAGGCGATACCCACTTGTTCGGCCACAGCTTCGAGCAATTGGATTTCCTCGCGCCGCCAGCGGCGGAAGTAGCGCACTTGATGCAACCCGATTACCCCGTTGGGGGCGTCTTGGTAGGAGGTTCGCACCGCCAACATGGATTTGAGACCGATATACTGGCACACTTCCGTCGCATTTTTCAGCAGCGGATCCTTGTAAACGTCATTCGAGGCGATCGCTTCATCTTGGGCGAGTACCTGCTGAATGTGCATGTTGCCTTCCATCGGCACCAAGGGGACCTCGAGTTCCAACATCGAGGACGACCCCGCCTCTAAATACTCGGCCACTACGGGAACTTGGGGTTCCGGTTCGCTCAGGTAAGCGTGAATCAAGCAGCGATCGACCTCAAATGCCCGCCCGATTTGGGTGGCTGTGGTTTGAAAAATCTGCTGCGCGTCGAGGCTTTGGCGAATTTCTCGGGTAATTTGTTCGAGGAGCAAACTGCGATGCAGTTGCTGTTGCAGGGCCGTTTGGGTGGTGTTGCGCTCGATTTCGCCGCCGATCCACTGGGCCATGAGCTTCATCAGCTCTCGATCCACCGCTTTGAAGGTCTGGCGGCGCGGGTTGGGACTGAAAAAGCTCAGGGTGCCATATACCTGCCCTTCTACCATCAATCGCGCGCCAATATAGGATTCCAGGCAACGGGCTTTGTATGCTGGATGGTTGCGCCACTCGGATTCGGCGGCGACTTCGATGCAGATGGGTTCGTTTGAATAGGCGGTGGCGGAGCAATAGCTCAGGTCGAGATTGAAGGCGTCTCCTTTGGCGATTTTGATCGGGGCACTCTGGGGAAGTCGGGCGGCGATCGCTTCGTAACGCAGGGATTTCCCGGGCAGGGTTTCGGTATCGATCCCTTCAATGCGACTCACCATCCCGAGTTCTAACCCAAATCTCCGACATCCCATTTCCAGCATTCGCCCTAAGCGATGGTCAAAGTCGAGTTCGCGATCTGCGGTGACGGTATAAAGGGCGCGAATGGCGGCTTCGCTTTCTTTGAGCGACTCGATGGATCGGTTTTTTTCGGCTTCGGCTTGTTTGCGATCGGTGATATCGTTCAGGGTGCCGCTTAGGCCGGTCGTCGCTCCGGTTTCGTCTCGGTTGGCTTGCCCAAATACCTCCATCCATCGATAGCTTCCCTGTTTGGTTTGGTAGCGCACTTCTTCTTGACAGGAGTCTTTCTCTCTACCAATGAGCTGTTGTAAGTGCTCGGAGACGGTTTCGCGATCGTCGGGATGCAGGTACTCGATGCAGTTTTTCCCTTGGCTTTCTTCCAGACTAAATCCGGTAATCTCTGTCCAGGCGGGATTGAGAAAGGTCCAGGCCCCAGTGGCATCGGTTTGGAAAATCACTTCTTTGATGTTGTTCACCACGGAGCGATATTTGGCTTCGCTTTCTTGCAACTGTTGCGCCGCCTGCAGCCTTTCGGTGATATCCTGTACCATGCCAATGGCAAATTGGGCGTTGCCTAAAGCGTCTCGGACGATGGAAACATTCAAATTGACCCAGATTAAGGAGCCGTCTTTACAGATGTAGCGCTTTTCCATCTGGTAGCTGTCTAGGGTGCCGGCAACGACTTCCTGGAACAAGGGTATTTCTTTGGCGAGATCCTCGGGATGGGTAAATTCGCTAAACACCATTTGGCAGAGTTCTTCGCCGCTGTAACCGATCGTCTGTTGGAATGCCGGATTGCTTTTGACAATCCCACCATCGTCTAAACTGCCCAGCACAATGCCGATGCCGGCTTGCTCGAATATGGTTCGCAGTTGGGTTTCGCTTTCTTGCAGGGCGGCTTCGGCTTGGAAGCGATCGCTGATGTCTTGGAATACCCCAATCCCGGCAAAGATTTCCCCGCTTTCGTTGCGGACCGGTAAGGTGTGGAAGAGATAGTAACGGTGCGCGTAGGGCAGTTCGCGCACGGTGGCTTCCCCGTTGAGGGCGGCGCGGGTATCGGCTTCTATGGCGTCGCAGGTTTCGCGATCGAAGACTTCGGCGGCGGTTTTGCCTTCGAGTTGTTCTTTGGATAACCCTACATCGGCTAAACCGGCCCCTTCGGCAAGCAAATACCGTCCCTCGGTGTCGAACAGGAAGATGGCCCCGTTGGGAAAGTTGCTGGTAAGGGTGCGATACAGTTGCTCGCTTTGGCGCAGGGCTTGTTCGGAACGAATGCGATCGCTAATGTCGGTGGCGATGCCGATTAATCCGACGATCTCTCCTCTTTCGTCGCGCACTGGGGTGGTTTGATGTTCGAATACTACTTCGCCAAATTGGGAGATCCAGGTTTGTTCTTCTCCGGTGAGGGTGTTTTCTATCCCGCGCACTACCTCCGCGCGATCGGCATAGCACTGGAATATTGAACGACCCAGGTTTTCTGCGGCGCTGACGCCCAAGGTCCGCAATCCTTTCCCTTCAAATAGGGTGATGGTTCCTTGGCTGTCGGTGGCGTACAACACGATGGGGGCGTTGATGACTACGGTGCGAAGTCTCGATTCGCTTTCGCGCAGGGCGGCTTCGACGCGCTGGCGTTCGTTGATTTCTTGCAGCAGTTCGTCGTTGGCGGTTTGCAGTTGTTCGGTGCGTTCTTCTACCCGCCGTTCTAGTTGGGCGTTGAGTTCTCGGATCTCGGCTTCGGCTTGGAAGCGTTCGCTGATATCTTCTACCATGCTGACGAGAAATTTGGGTTCGTCGTCGGCGTCGGTGATGTCTGAGGCGATCGCTCTGGCAATGATGATTTGCCGATCTTTGCGAATTAACCGTTTTTCTAATTCGTAGTTGCTGCGTTCTTTGGCGGTGAGTTCTCGCTGTAGTTCGTTTTCGCGATCGCGGGTCTCCTCGTCGGCGCTTAACTCGCTTAAGGTCAGATTTTCTAGTTCTGACTCCTGGTAGCCCATCATCTGCTGCAAGGCCCGATTGGTTTTGATAATCTTTCCGTCTAGGGTGGCGATCGCTATCCCCATCGCCGATCCTTCAAATACGGTCCGAAACAGGGCTTCGTTTTGTCGCAGTTCGGTCTCGACTTCCTCTCGGATGCTAATCTCTTTTTGCAGTTCTTGATTCGCCATCTCTAGCTGCACCGGCGAGGGCAAGGCTAGGGCTTTCGGCATTAAGGGCACGATCGCAATGGCAGTGGCAAGAGAAACGCCGGCTGTGATGGCTTTAATCCCTCCGGATATCCAATAGTCGGGATGCCACAAGGTCCAGACTCCCATCAGATGGGTGGTGCCGCAGGAGATGATAAAGGCTCCAAATAACAGAAAAATCCAGCTAAATGGCAAATCGTTCCGCTTGCGGATGAAATACAGCAGCATCAGGGGAATGGCATAATAGGAAAGCGCAATGACTGCATCGGATATCAGATGCAACCATACCAATCCGGGCTTCCACAAGTAGCAATGTCCGTGTGGAATAAATGCGAAAATCTCCATCCAGTTCGCCTTCGGCATCCCGTTCTGGAACATCATGGTTTCTAAAAGTGTTTCTAAACCTATCAGCATTACGCCCTCATTCGATCTGCTAATCGCTGGCCCCAAGTTTCTCTCTTGCATTTTAGCTGAGGGGCACTGTCTGTGCCTATGAAATAGTCTTCCCCTTTTCCCCCCCCTATCCCCTTCAGCTTACAGTTTTTGACCTGTTGCGGTTCGTTCTCGAGGCAAGTTAACCTGGTTGTTATCTTTTTTTTAGTTTTTCCGCCCCGGATGGAACCGTTGCGATTGCCCTTGCACTCTCATGGTTTTTTGCGTGGCTTCCCCCTCGCGCAATTTGCTTTTTTCAGTTAAAATTGGTTGGGGTCGCTCCTGCCTGTATTTTGGGCGGTTGTGCGGCTCCCTGGGGCTAGCCTCTGACTCCCACCGCACAATTCTTGGCCTCGAGTTGCTCCCGGCGGGTTCGCCACACTCAATATTAATGACGAATTATCACCATCGAATTATGCCAGATTCTTTAATGTATCAAAATGACGAGTATTTTGTGGTCCTCGAAGCCGACGCCGATGAGGAAATTCTCAGCGCTGCGGAACTGCTCGAGAAGCTCAAACAAGTGTTAGGCGATCGGCAAGGAAATTTACCCAGAGACTTGCTGAAATTTAATACCGTGGAAGAACAAGCCCAATATCTACTAGAAAATGATTGCGAATTTGACGTAGCTCCCGGTCACTTTTTGCAGTGGTATGTCGTGCGTCTGGAAAAATAATTTTTCTCCGTTTTCTGGATATTTGCACTTCCTAATTCTTTGTTTCTGTACCGGGCTAAAAACTAACGATAGAGAGGTTAGGGACAAGAAAATACCTTGTCCCTATTGGCTGGTTCTTGTTAAAAACGGGATTAGGCTGCGTTTTTATCGGTGCGATTCAAACTAATTAACGCCACCTCTACGCGATTTTCGGCAGGTTGATTGACTTCTACTCGAATGCCCGGACCGAAAAACTTGGTCATTTTTTCTTGCTTTTCTTGCCAGGTAGATAGGGGAATTTTCGGCGAATCAAATTCTAAAATTAAAGCATAAGCATCGTCTATTTTCATTTCCCGAATGCCTTCGAGGAGGGGTCTGGCTTCATCCGAGGGACTCAACCCCAAGCGGGCGAGGGTATCGTCGAGATGGGCTTCTTGCCCGTAACGATAGCGGGTGACATCTTTGCGAATTTGATTTTGAATTGGGGTCGCCAATTGTTCTCGCAAGTCGAGGATTTCCGGTGGGGTGGGTTGGGAAAATGGCAGGGGTTTGAGTTCGGCTGCTTTGAGGGCTAAACCGCCGAGTAACAGGGGAATGCCGTAAAAAAAGCCCGCCAGATTTAACGTGGCATAGTCGTTGAAATAAGCGTAGAAGCCGACGACGGTGATAATACCGCCGACTGCTAAACCGAGGGTTCCTAAAGAAGTTTGACGTAACATCAGAAGAGGTTGGGTTGAGTGTAATTCCAGGGCGGTTTTTTTTATTTTCCCCGGTTATGGCAAAAGTGTCTCATGTTTTGGGGCGAGTTTTTCACCCGGGGTCAATTCTGAGGGGCGCAATCGTGCAGGTGAGGGGGTGCGATCGCCCTTCAAACGGCTTCACATCAGCCCGCCACCCGATTTACCCTTGACATTTTTGACAATTTATGATAATAAACTGCCCCACTGCAAATTCCAGCCACCGCATCCCAGGGGGGCTAAAATAAACGGTATGCCACATGGAGCATTACCAAGCTAAATCAATGGACGAACAGAAACTCAGAGAACGGATTGAGGCGATCGCTAGCAAACGCGCTTCCCTAGAGCAACTCTTAGAACAACCCAACCTCGGCACGCTCAGAATTGACGTGAACCAAGCCCTAGAAGAAATCGACGATTTGATTGACGAATTCAACCGTACCTTTCCGGAACAACCCATGACTTAATCCCTCGTTGCTCGTTCTCAGGAAAAACCTGGGAACGAGTCAAATCAGAGGCGGATATCCCAGGGTTTGGGGATTAAATCTAGTGACCTTGTTGCAGGGCCATTTCCATCAAAATATTGTGGGAACTTTGCTCGCTGGCTTTATCCTCGCAACGACGTTTCACATAAGAACCATCCGGTTGCAAATCCCAGGCTTGACGGTTATCCGCGAGCATAATGCCGAGAATTTCTTGTAAATCTTTAGACAAATCCGGGTCTTCTACCGGGGCGATCGCTTCCACGCGCCGGTTGAGATTGCGCGGCATCCAGTCAGCACTGCCAATAAACACCTCTTCGTCACCATTATTGTGAAAATAAAAAATCCGCGAATGCTCCAAATAGCGCCCCACAATACTGATAATGCGGATATTTTCGCTCACCCGAGCAACCCCGGGACGCAAACAACAAATCCCGCGCACGATTAAATCGATTTTCACGCCAGCGCGAGAAGCTTCGTAGAGTTTGGCAATAATTTTCTGGTCTACCAAAGAATTCATTTTGGCCACGATCCGACCCCCCAGACCATTTTTGCAATTTTCGATTTCCCGTTGGATCAGGGCCATCATGCGATCGCGAATATTCACCGGTGCCACCAGCAGTTTGCGATAAGAGCGCTGGCGGGAATAGCCGGTCAAATAATTAAACAAATCAGTCAAATCCGCGCCCAAATCATCCCGACAGGTAATCAACCCCAAATCCGTATAGATCCGAGCGGTTTTCGGGTTATAATTCCCGGTACCAATATGCACGTAGCGGCGGATGCCATCGGTTTCGCGGCGCACTACCATTGCGGTTTTGGTATGGGTCTTTAACCCCACCAAACCATAAACCACATGAACGCCAACTTTCTCCAACTTTCGCGCCCAAAGAATATTATTTTCCTCATCAAACCGGGCTTTCAGTTCCACCAACACCGCCACTTGCTTGCCATTTTCGGCGGCGGCGATCAAGGCATTGACGATCGGGGAGTCGCCGGAGGTGCGGTAGAGGGTCATTTTAATGGCTAATACTGCCGGATCGTAAGCCGCCTGGGTAATGAAACGCTGCACCGTAGCGGCAAAAGAGTGATAGGGATGGTGGAGGAGCAGATCTCGGGCGCGGATGGCGGCAAATAAATCTTCGGTTTCGTCAATCTCCACGTTATTGGGATCTTGGGGCAGTTCGCCTAAGTTGCGAAACGGCGGCGGGATCACGGGGTTCCAGGGCGGGTCTTTCAATTCTGGCAGGGGCAAACTCATAAAGCTCATCAAGTCCCCGAGACCTAACAAACCTTCCACTTTATAAACCTCATGGTGGGTGAGGCCCATTTCTTGGGTGAGCATTTCGCGCACGGAGGTGGGCATATCGGCTTGAATTTCCATTCGCACCACCGATCCGCCCACGCGCCGTTTGCGTAGTTCCTGCTCGATCGCCAGGAGCAAGTCGTCGGCTTCTTGTTCTTCTAAGGCGATGTCGGCATTGCGGGTAATTCGGAAGGGATGATATTCCAAAATGTTCATCCCGGGGAAGAGAAATTCTAGGTTATGGGCGATCGCCTGTTCTAGAGGGACGAACTGCCAGAGTTTTCGGGTTTCTGGTGACTGAGAGCCTGAGCTATCGCGCACCTGTAGGGGAAGTTGCACAAACCGAGGCAGAACTCTGGGGACTTTCACCCGGGCAAAATATTCTTGTTCTGTCTCGGGGTCTTTGACGACTACGGCTAGGTTCAAGCTGAGGTTGGAGATGTAGGGAAAGGGATGTCCCGGATCCACGGCGAGGGGGGTGAGTACGGGAAAGATTTCTTCTTCAAAGAAGCGTTGCAGGTAGGTTCGCTGTTCTTGGTTGAGGTCCATGTAGTCGAGGATGTGGATGCCATGCTCGACTAATAGGGGTCGCAGTTGGGTGTGAAAGTGGTGGTGCTGTTGGGCGACGATCGGGTGCAGGCGATCGCTGATGGCATCGAGTTGTTCTTGGGGCGTGCGACCATCTGGGGTGAGGGAAGACACCTGGGCTTCCACCTGCTGCTTGAGTCCCGCAACCCGCACCATGAAAAATTCATCGAGGTTGGAGCTAAAAATGGCTAAAAATTTCAGCCGTTCTAGCAGGGGGGTGCGCTCGTCTAGAGCTTCGTACAATACCCGATAATTAAACTCGACCCAGCTCAGTTCGCGGTTAAAGTAGTATTGCGGATCTTTCAAATTAATCTCAGTTGTTTTGCCCTGAGTTTTCTTCGTTTTTGCCATTTTTCTGCTGTGTTGTAAACATTTATCCGATTTTTTGGCATTCCCCAAAAAATTTCTAACTCAATACGGTAAAGGAGTTTGGTTTGGGTTGGGGCGCTTCGGAGATGAGGTTGGAGGGGATAAAGGAATTTCCCCTGAGAAATGTTATCTAAAATACTTCTGCTTCGATGCCAACCCACCACTCGCCGAGGTTCATCAAGTCGTGATGAATGTCGGCGAGTTCTGTGGCGTATTCTTCGGGGGAAAGCTGCGATCGCCGCTCTTGCAGTTTTTTCAAGCGCAGTTGCACGAGCAACCAAGGTTTGGCGATCGCATCGCTGGCTTCTATATACTGTCCTAACTGTTCGCTGTTCATGCCACGGTAAATCAATGGTGGATTATGCCCTTATCTTAAGATGTCTGTTGAAGCGATCGCCTAATTTTCTCGATCGTATTTTCCCGACCTTGTAGCTCGCTCCCCTCTCTGGATCCATAAAAAAAACAGCCACGAGTGGAGTCGTGACTGTTTTTTTTGCGCAGTTGAGCGATCGCGGGGTTTGGAGAAAGTCCCTGGGGAGAAAGCACCTGAAGAGGTTTGAGGTTGAGGGCGTCAACCCCACAGGGCTTTTCTCATGCCCCAGGGGCGATCGGCGTTCCGAGGCGGCTTTCTACGCCTTTTTCATTTGTTCGGCGACGAAATCCCAGTTCACCAAATTGTCGAGGTAGCTGCTCACGAAATCGGGGCGCTTGTTTTGATAGTCGAGGTAGTAAGCGTGTTCCCAAACATCCACGGTGAGCAGGGGAGTTTGCCCCATCGCGATCGGGTTGACGGCGTTGGGGGTTTTGGTGACTTTCAGGGTGCCATTGTCGAGCACCAGCCATGCCCAACCGCTACCAAACTGGGTTTTGGCGGCGGTGGTGAATTCTTCTTTAAATTTGTCGAAGCTGCCAAAGTCGGATTTGATTTTCTCGGCAAGTTCGCCGGTGGGTTCGCCACCGCCACCGGGTTTCATGCAGTTCCAGTAGAAGGTGTGGTTCCAGGCTTGGGCGGCATTGTTGAATAAGCCAGATTTGGAAGCGTCATTGTAGGTTGCTTTGATGACTTCTTCAATGGACTTGTCGTCCATGCCGGCGCTTTTCACCATCTCGTTGTAGTTGTTCACGTACTTGGCATGGTGCTTGTCGTGGTGAAATTCCAGGGTCTGCTTCGACATGTGTGGCTCTAGGGCGCTGTAGTCGTAGGGTAAAGCTGGCAGTTCGTATCCCATCGCGTTCTTCCTCTCTTCTATAAGTGTTGGTTAGTGTTCTTTTGTGTTGGTCGCTTTCGCCGATCGGCGATTCACCCGATCCTCGGTTCGGATTCGGGCCAGCAACCTGCCTTCTGATAGGATTTTATATCAAAAGTTACAAAACGATCCAACTTTTGCGGGGAAATCTGTCTTTGGATAGAGTAGGAAAGGGCGATCGCGGTTGCGGCAGAGGCCAAATTGGAGCCAGTTTGTTGCCACAGGCCCCCTCTGGAACAATGACCCTGTGGATCCCGAACCTCGTCACCCTTCTCGCACCCCTCCCCCCCCTTGCATCGATAGGGGTCGCGTTTCACTGGCGGGCTAATTTTTCTGCCCACAGTGCTGCAACCGCTCTAAGAAAATCATCCGATCGCGACCTTGGTTTTTTGCCGCATATAGGGCTTCGTCTGCGGTGGCGATGAGCTGTTCGGGAGAATTTTGGCAGGCGGGAATTGTGCTAGCTACGCCGAGACTGAGGGTAACGGCGGAATTCACGATCGAGTCGGGATGCGAGAGTTGAAGCTGTTTGACCCGATCTCTAATGGTTTGTGCGAGGGCGATCGCCTCTTCTCTGGGGGTATTGGGCAAAATTGCCGCAAATTCTTCCCCGCCATATCTGGCGAGCAAATCCTCTGCATTCCTCATCGCTTCCTTCGCCGCGAGCGCGACTTGCTGCAAGCACTCGTCTCCGGCTTGATGACCGTAATAATCATTATATCGTTTAAAATAATCTAGGTCAAATAACACTAAGGAAATGGGCTGTTGTTTGCCAAACATTTCTGTCCATACCTGAGATAAATATTCATCAAATCGGCGACGATTCGCCACTTGGGTTAAACTATCCAAATTCACGAGGCGATTTAATTCTAAATTCGCTTGTTTTAATGCCGCTTCTGCATGTTTGCGCTGAATCATCGACCCGAGTTGACGAGCAAGGGCATCGATCAGTTGAAGCGATCGCCCCGAGGGTTGGAGGTCTTGACTCATAAAAAATACTAAAATCGCCAACACTTCCGGTTGATTTTGACTATTCTGCACCAAAATCGGTACCCCTAACGCTCCTTTAAGTCCCGCCAGCGTTGCCAATCTAGCGCGGGAAAGGTGTTCGCCGCTATCGTAGCCAATATTTTTGACCCATTCCATTTTTTGCGATCGCCACACTCGTCCCGCCAATCCCTCACCCAAGCTCAGGTGAAAGGTTTGACTGTGGCGACAAAATTCGTTTAAAATCCCTTCTCCAGCATACCACGCTTGTCGATACTTTAAGGAGGTTTTTTCTGCACTGGGCATCCAAGCTTCTCCAAATTGCCACTGCATCGTTTGACAAGTTTGCGATAAAATAATCCCAAACGCTGCATCTATATCGGCGGAATTGGCAAGCGCTTGTGTGGCAGTTAATAACAGTTGCAATTCTGCATTTTGATTCTCTAATTGTACTTGAATTTGCCGCAGCCGCAACTGACTTTCCACGCGCACCAAAACTTCGATGGGTTCAAAAGGCTTAGTGATATAATCCACCCCTCCCAGATTAAAGGCTTCGATTTTATCCAGGGTCGCATCCAATGCGCTGATAAAAATCACCGGAATGGCCCGGGTACTCTCCTGGGATTTGAGCTGCTTGCAGACTTCATACCCATTGATATCGGGCATTTTAATATCCAGTAAAATTAAATCGGGAGGTTCTATCTTCACCGACTGTAGTGCCAGCTTACCGTTTTTGGCCACCCGCACTTTATAGTTATGTTGATTCAGAATATGGGTCAATAAAATTAAATTGGTGGCGGTATCATCAACGATTAAGATATTTTGCTTCTCCCGTAAAAATTTTTCCCCAGTCATAGAGTTGCTTCCCGTGATTGTCTGTTGAACAGGAGAGCGCTTCTCATTTCTCCCTTGTTTTTAATGATAACAGTTTTTTGTTCGAGACTTGCTAATGGCTATGTGAAGTAATGGTAAAGCGAACTGGGCAGAGTACGGGGATTGTAACCGGTAGGGGGAAAGGGGAGAGAGTGGGAGAGTGAAAGTGGCGATCGCCAATCCGCCTAGGTGGGGGAAAAGGCATGGGGAGTTAATATCAGTGCCTTTTCTCCAAATCTTCACAAGACCATACCCCCTCGATTAATTCGATAATGGTTTCAAACTGAAATTCATTGGCGAGTTCGCGCAACCGTTGAGCCACAGCGGGATCGGATACGGCGATCTCGTCGAGATGCAGACTAATTTGGTCTAAGTCTCCTTTCATCAAATTGTGGTGAAAACTCGCCAGCAACTCTGCCGGTAAAGAGGCAATGCGATCGCGACTCAGGGTGGAAAACGCGGTTTCCCCTGCTGAGGATGGGGCGGGGGTTTCCTCTGGGATAAAACTCACCCCTAAATGGGTGGCGATCGCCGCAAAAATCTCCTCCTTTCGGAAGGGTTTGCGAATCAAATCATCGCACCCTGCCGCCAAAACTGCCGCTTTTTCTTCGGACAAAGCACTAGCGCTGATGGCAATAATTGGCGTATGTTCGCCTTGCGGAGTGGCTTTAATCCGACGGGTTGCTTCATACCCATCCATCCCGGGCATTTGCATATCCATCCAGATTAAATGCGGGCAAAACTCGGCACAAATTGCCACGGCTTGTTCGCCATTGAACGCTTGTTGGATTTCAAATCCTAACGGTTGGAGCAGTTTGACCAACAGTTGACAATTGGATGAGCGATCGTCTACCACTAACATTCGATAATTCGGTTGGTTGGCGGCTAGGGCGATCGCCCCGAGGGTTGGGGTCTGCCCCTCTACTTCACTGGGGCAGACGGGCTGGAGGGGAATCTCGAATCTAAAGGTGCTTCCCGTGGCGCGATCGCCCGTTGTTCCATCGTAATTAATTTCGCAGAACTCCGCCCCGGGAGTATAAGCTTTCCCGCCACTGATGACCGTTATGGTTCCCCCCATTAACCGCACGAATTGATAGCTGATATTCAATCCCAATCCCGTCCCCACTTGGGTGCGAATGCCGGCTTCGGCTTGGGAAAACGGTTGAAACAAACGCTCGAATTCTGATGCGGCAACCCCCGGCCCGGAGTCAGCAACTTCAAACAGAATCTTCCCGTTTTGGGCGAGACTGTGCGAACCGGAATTTTCCGGGTCTCTGGAGTCGCTGGGCATCACTTGCGCCCGGACCGTCACCCTTCCCTCTGGGGTGAATTTGACCGCATTTCCCAACAAATTAATCAACACTTGACGCAATTTTACTTCATCGCTGTAGATAAACGCCGGCAGGTCTTTATCCAGGTCAAATTGTAACTGCAACCTCTTTTCCCTGGTTTTTAAAACAAACATTTGTTCCACCTGTGCCAGTAACAGGTATAGGTTGAATTGATTCTCGTTCAAATTCATCCGTCCGGCTTCGATTTTCGACAAATCTAGCACACCGTCGATTAGGGTTAGCAAATGTTCTCCACTGCGGCGAACGATTTCGAGATTTTCTTGCTGTTCTGCGCTGAGGCGGGCGTCAGTCAGGAGCAGTTGAGAAAAGCCGAGAATGGCATTTAAAGGGGTTCGCAGTTCGTGGCTCATATTGGCCAAAAAGGTGCTTTTGGCGCGGTTGGCAGCCACGGCAGCCTCCACTGCTTGTTCTAGTTCGGCTTCTGCTTTTTTGCGCGCGGTAATATCCTCCACACAGCCGAGAATTTGCAGGGGTTGGCCGCTTTTATCGCGACTAAAGACCACTTCTCGGGCATTGAGCCAAATCCACTGGCCGGTTTTATGTTTGAATCGGTATTCGGTGGAGAGGATATCGCTGTCGCCTAGGTTGAAAAAGCGGGAGTTCACCTCCAGGCACAGGTGTCGATCGTCGGGATGAAAGTGTTCCATCAGCCATTGCGGACTTGCGCCGCAAATTTCTTCTGGGGAATAGCCGACAATGGCAGTGCTTTGACGGTTAATATAGATGCTGGTTCCTTGGATTAAGTCAAACAAATATAGCATTTGCGGCACCGCATCGGCAACTCTGTGCAGAAAATGCTCGCTTTGACGTAAGGCTTTTTCCACTCGGACGCGATCGCTGATATCCCGCCCCACGGCTTGATATTCTACTAAAGTCCCGGCACTATCGAAGATGCCGCGATGCACCCACTGCATCCAGCGAATTTGGCCGCGCGCGATCGCCCGCATTTCCATCGTCACTGCCGGGTTTTCTGGCGTCACGGAATTTAACTTTTGCCTCACATTTGGCCGATCTTCTTCAAAAATAGCCTTGTGATAGTGCGCCCCGACGGTGCGATCGCGCGTTAACTCAAAAAATCGGTAAAATGCTTCGTTGGCAAAGGTCATGGTGCCATCGGGCAAAAATCGCAAAATCAGTTCGGTCTGGTCCTCGAGAATGGCGCGATAGCGAGCCTCACTTTGTCGCAGAGCCTCTTCTGCCTCAAAGCGATCGGTAATGTCAGTAAAGGACGTCACCACCGCATAGGGTAGGGTGTCTCCCGCGCGAAACAGGGGTTGCGAGTTAATGGAAATCCAAGTTAGCCTCGCTTCGCCTTTATACAAGCCCATCACCACGTTAACGCAAGGTTCGCCGGTTTGCAAGGTCACGATCGCCGGGTGTTCTTCTCCGGGGAACGGCGAACCATCTTCGCGAATCGCTCGCCAGTGCGGATCTACAGAAGTCCGCCCCATCATCGCATCCTGGGATAAGCCGAGAATTCGTTCCGCACTGGCATTGCAGGTGCGAATCATCCCGCTGCGGTCTTGCAACACGATTCCCTCTGCCATTGCTGTCACCACCGAGCGATAGCGTTCTTCGCTTTCGGCTAAGGCGGCTTGTGCCATCCCGCGATCGGTGACGTCGCGCAGGATGCAAACCACTTCTTCCCCACCACTTTTCACGATCCGCGCCTCGTACCAATGATTCCCCTCCCCGGTTTCGATTTCCCATTCGTAGGTTTGCAGATTCCCGGTTTCTACCCCCAGGCGAAACCGTTCTCGCAACTCCGCTTTGATATTCTCCGCCCAGGGTAAGGCGTCTAAATTTTGACCGATGAGCTGTTCGGGGGGCATCCCCACCAGGCTCTCGGATGCTTTCACATCCAGCACCGTGCCATCCACTTGTTGCCGGAACATCATATCCGGAATTGCTTTTAACAGCGCTTGCATGTTTTCTTCTTTGGCGCGCAAGGCGGCTTCGGTTTGTTTGATCTCGGTAATGTCGGTGGAAATTCCGCAGATGGCATACACTCTGCCCTCTGCATCGGTTAGCGGCACTTTCACCGTTAAGTAGTGACGCCGTTGCTGGGTGGGTTTAATCGTTCCCACATCGTGAGAGCGCACGATTTTTCCGGTGGCGATCGCCTTGGCGTCGTTTTCTCGCACCGCAATGGCCATCTCTT
The DNA here is from genome assembly GCF_035615515.1 of Phormidium sp. CCY1219. Lineage (GTDB taxonomy): Bacteria > Cyanobacteriota > Cyanobacteriia > Cyanobacteriales > Laspinemataceae > CCY1219. The sequence goes on along the minus strand of NZ_JAJENT010000463.1, from coordinate 1,933 downwards.
CGGAAAAGAACTTAAAATCATCGGCACCGATAATCTCTGCCTTGCTCGCACAAAAGAGGCTTTCGCACAATCGATTCACGTAAGTAAACCGACCGTTTTTATCTTTTAGATAAATATATGCACCGCTATTTTCGATAATCGCCGATAGGGTTTGTTCGCTGCTTCGCAGTGCCGCTTCGATTTGTTTGCGATCGGCTATTTCTCGTTCTAATTGCTGATTGGATTCGGCCAGTTGGGCGGTGCGCTCTCGCACTTGCCGTTCTAGGGTGCGGTTGTAATCGGCTAGCAGTCGTTCGACTTTTTGGCGCTGGGTGATATCCACCGAGACGCCGATAAACCCGACAATCTCGCCGCAATCGTCGCGCCAAGCCGAGCCGATTCCTTCCAAGGTGCAACCGTTCATTTCGGCGATCTCGCGATAGGGTGCCCCCGTGCTCAGGGTGTTGCGGATTGCCGCGCAGATATTCGGTAAGTCGCGGCAATATTCAAAAATGGAAGTGCCCAAGGCTTCCCCGGGTTTGAGTCCTAACCCTTCTAACCCTTTCCCTTCCGAAACCGTCAAAATGCCCTGGCGATCGCACGCCCAAATAATCACCGGCAAATGCTGAATAATGGTACTAAGATAGGTGTCTTTCTGTCTCAGCTCGAATTGCGCTTGTTTCAGTTCGGTAATTTCCGAGAGGGTTCCCACATACCCCCTCACTCGACCGGCGGCATCTTTTTCGGCAATGGCTTGCCCCAACACCCACACCTGGGTGCCATCGGGTCGCAAACAGCGGTATTCGCAATTAAACGGAGTGCCGCGATCCACGAACTCGGACCACCCTTTGACCACCCGATCGCGATCGTCGGGATGCAAGGTTTTCATCCACCCGACCCCCATTGCTTCTGATTCCGACAAGCCAAGGGTTTCAAAACTGCGCGGGTTGCCATGTTGGCAATTCCCTTCGGCGTCGATGCGGAAAATCGCCACCCGGGCCGCTTGGGCTAAGGCGGCGTAGCGCCGATCGCTTTCCACTCGGGCAATTTCGCCTGCAACGCGATCGGTGATGTCGATGGCTATCCCACTGACCACCCAATATTCCCCCCCGGGGTGTTTTGTGGCGCTCAGGGTATGGGCAATCCAGCGCAGGCTACCATTTTTGTGCCGAAATCGATATTCTAGGGTAATTTTTCCGCCGCCGTAGAGACGCGCGTACCCAGGCTCTAGAATGGTCTGTCTATCTTCTGCGGGAATTCTCGATTCCCATAATTGCGGATCGGCGGCGAGTTCTGCGGCGCTATAGCCCCAGAGGATTTCCGCACCGGGGGAAATGTATTCGCACTCCCAACTCTGGTTGGGGTAAAGGCGCAGGGAGGCGATGCAAGCGCCGGTGTCTTGCAATATCTGTTGCACTGGGGGTTCTGTGCCGATGGAATCTGCCGGTGCGGGGGCGGATTGGCGAGCTGCTTCTGGGGGGTCTGGGGGCTGAAATGTCATCACCGCACCGATTAGGGTGCGGTGAGGGTCAAATAAAGGAGCCGATCTCATGGACAAGCTGAGGACTTCGGTGTCTCGATGAATTTCGAGATCGGTGGCGATCGCGTTTTCTCCGCCGAGCGATCGCACCCACGGGAGGCGATCGCTCGGATAGGGTTCCTGGGTTCCGGCTCGATAAATTTGTCGTTGGGTTGGCATCTGGCAACCTTCGGCACTGCTCAACCATCGTTTCGCATGCGGATTGCTATAAGAAATGTTGCCTTCGATGTCCATCACTGCGACCCCGAGGGGTAACGCTTCGAGAATGTGATGAGACGGTTGTGGGGTAATTGGGGTTTGATTTCGGTGATTCATGGGGGCGATCGTGCGCTCTGGCAAGTGTTAAACTAAGCAATTCCGTCACCAGAACTACTCGTCTTCAGAACCGGACTTGAGATTTTCACCTCATCCGGC
>NZ_JAJENT010000462.1:0-243 GCF_035615515.1 Phormidium sp. CCY1219 | reverse complement strand
CACTGACACCGACTTGCAAAAGTACCTCGGGGGAAAGATGGAGGCGTCGGCATAACACCCCAGATGATGGAACGAGAAAACCCGACTGGGACTCTCAGTCAAAAGGTCGATAAACTGAGTAGTGATAAGTGTAAGCGCAAGTCTCAGTCGGAATGAGATTGAGTCAGAAGCTTTCTGCCTACCTGTAATGGGTATGGATAAGCTGACGGACTCAGGCCAACCAAACTGTAAAGTGAACAGTAG
>NZ_JAJENT010000461.1:0-252 GCF_035615515.1 Phormidium sp. CCY1219 | reverse complement strand
GACATTCAGTTGTCAAGGTTCTTCCCAGTTTTCCATCGGATTGTAAAGATTTTGTAAAGAATTGTGAAATTCTCTTAGCCTTTAGTTTTTCCGAGGTTTTCGGAGGGCTGTTTTGTCTCGGTTTACACCGTTTTGTTTTGACCGACCGTCGGACCTACAATCCTCTGGGGTTCCAGCCTTTAGGGGCTGTGTTCCTTGCCCCGCTTACGCTTCGGGCATTTACCCTCCACTTTTGCGGGAACGAATCGCACC
>NZ_JAJENT010000460.1:0-218 GCF_035615515.1 Phormidium sp. CCY1219 | reverse complement strand
GAAACTCCTATCAAGCGACACATCAAAGTCAAAGGTGATAAGTCTCCATTTGATGGAGATTGGGCTTACTGGAGTAAAAGAGGGATTAACAAAGTTGGTCTCCCAACTAAGTTAGCCAGACTTTTGAAGGAACAAAAGGGTAAGTGCAATGAATGCGGCCTGTTCTTCACGGACAGTGACCTAATTGAGGTAGACCATATTAAACCTCTAGCGGCGGA
>NZ_JAJENT010000459.1:0-216 GCF_035615515.1 Phormidium sp. CCY1219 | reverse complement strand
TGTCTGCTAATTCCCCTGTGAAGAGTGAATAGTGAAGAGTGAATAGTGAATAGTGAAGAATAAAATTTTCCCTTTTCCCTTTTCCCTTTTCCCTTTTCACTTTTCGCTACATCTTTATCACCTCCAGGATCCAATTATCACATTAAAAAATAAGAAATGACAACCTTTTTGACTTATTTTTAAAGGCGACTAAAGTCGCCGTTCGTTTTTCATCTA
>NZ_JAJENT010000458.1:0-9372 GCF_035615515.1 Phormidium sp. CCY1219 | reverse complement strand
GGGGAGAACTCCTCCCTACGCATAAATGACGAGGGTTTCCGTTCTCCCCCTTACCAACCCTAATTTCTGATGACACTTTCCAACAAACTTTGGCAAGCGAATCGAGACTTGGCGCAGGAGTGCATCGAACATCCATTCGTCCAAGGCATTGCCCGGGGAAACTTGCCCCGACACCAGTTTGCTTACTACGTCGGGCAAGATGCGTTTTTCCTCGAAGCCTTTGCCCGCGCCTACAGCATTGCTGCCGCAAAAACCCCCGACTGGGAAAGTTTTGAAGTCTTTCACCGTCTCGGTAGCGGCGTTTTGTCAGAGATTCACCTGCACCAAGGATATGCCAAACAGTGGAATATTGATTTTCAAGCGGTTAAACCGGGGGTGGCAACTCGTCGCTACACTGACTTTTTGTTAGCAACTGCCTGGAGTCAGTCAGTGGGGCTAACGGCGGTGGCGATGGCTCCTTGTATGCGCCTGTATGCGTTTTTAGGCCAACAACTCGCCGCCAACGGGATTGGCGATCGCCAGTATGCGGACTGGATTCACACCTATTCGGACGAGCAATTCGAGCAATTGGCCCGACAGCTCGAACAATTAGTGGATCGCTATGCCGCCTCCACTCCAATGGCGCATTCCACCTATCGCTATGCCATGCTCTGCGAGCGGGATTTTTTTCAAGCTGCCTGCGAAGTCCAAGACGGATAAAATGCCCATCGCAAAAGGGCATAAATTGAGAAAAATGCAGACCTATGCTTTGAGAATCCATCGCGTTTCCAAGACGATAAATCCGTGATAGCCGTGTTAGAAACACTTCTCGTTTTTGCAGTGGGAATAACGCCGCCGTTGCTGTCGGTATGGTTTATGCGAAAAGCCGAAGCCAGCGCCAGCGCGCGCCTGCGATCGGCTCAAGAAATCCCCATGATTAGAATTCCACAGCGCCATCCCTTACCGAACGATCGCCATTATGTAGAAGGAGTGGGAGAAGTGACCGGTGATGTCACCTGTCGCTTTAACGCGCGCTCTGCTTACCTGCGCTGTGCGGTCAATCCCGAAGGACCTTGTAAAGGTTGCAGCCACTATCAACCCACGGATAGTCGATAATGGGCGATCGCTTGCAACTTCGGAAATGCCCTAGAAAGAATTTCCCGAGCGCAAACGAAAAATGACGGGACTCGACGCCATAATTATCACCATTTACCTGCTGTGCGTGGGTACCGTGTTCTTGCGCGCATTCTCCTCCCTAATCCAGGCCAAATTTTTGATTCAATTAGAGCGCGCCTCCCTAGAACGACAACTGCACGCCCAAAATCTCCACAATTGGGTGAAAATTAACTTTAAACTGGCCGATCGCTACGAGTTAGACGAGTTACAAGAACTGGAGCTAAGTGTAGAAAACACTTCATCCGAGCGGACGATTTATATTGACTGGGACTCCAGCAGCGCGATCGATCCCGATGGAAGAGCGCAGCGCATCGTGCGCCTGACGCCCGGTACCACCTTCGATGTATTGTCCTCGCAAGTTTTTAGCGCGATCGCGCCGGGAAAAACCTTAAAAGAAAAGTTTACTACAGAATCCGCTCTCAAGCGCGACCCTGGCATCGGGACATTAAAACCTGTAGGTGGGTTAGTGAATTTGTCTAAATTAAAACCCGATCCCAAAAAAAAGATATCCCCTTCACAAAAAACCCTACCGACAGCGAGGTTTTCGATTCGCCTAGGGTTGCGAGTGGGTACGGGAGAAGCCCGAACCAGTCAGAATCCCTTTTATATCCTCAATTGTGAATTTATTGCCAAACAATTACCCTGGACCGCCAACCTTCCTTGGAACCAAAAAAAGAAATAGGGGAAGAAAAATCGCCAGAGACATTTTGAACTCATGCCCAGCGCAATAGCAGCCCAAAAATACTCCGCATAGGGGGAATTTGCGTTGACCAGAGAGTGGGATAAAGGGGGATTTTTTCACGTGAGCGATCGCCCGGAGAATACTGGAGAGGCGATCGCAACTCAAACGGCAAAATTGCGTCTGGTGCGCCTGAAGGTGCCCACCAGACAGCAAAACCAAAACTTGCCGCCAAAAATCTGGTCAGAAAAAAACGCAATTTCCTTGAGAAAAGCACAGGGAAGGATTAAAATAGAGAGTAGGGAGAGAGTTGGCCTTGGCAGTTGCGGATTCTTTCGCGAATCCGAGGAAAGTCCGGGCTCCCGAAAGACCGAACTTGCTGGATAACGTCCAGTGCGGGCGACCGTGAGGATAGTGCCACAGAAACATACCGCCTTCTTTACATGGTGAAGAAGGTAAGGGTGCAAAGGTGCGGTAAGAGCGCACCAGCACGATCGAGAGGTCGTGGCTCGGTAAACCCCGGTTGGGAGCAAGGTCGGAGGAACTATGGTTGGTCTTTTACCAGTTCCGCTGAGTTAAGAACCGCTCGAGGTGTCTGGTAACAGGCGTCCCAGATAGATAACTGCCCCATTCATTGCGTGCAGTGAATGGAACAGAACCCGGCTTATGTCCAACTCTCTCCCTATTTTTATTTTTAGAGCGTCAGCAACGAGGGAAAGGACTTCGAGAGGCTGGCAATTAACTTGAACGTTTTATGAGTGTGAGTTATCCGCAACGCCAACGGGAACTAGAAAAGCTGATCGAAAAATTGGGACTCCCGGATTCGGTGTCGGTGCGTTGGGATCTGCTGGAATTGGCGCTGACCCACCCGAGTGCTTCATCAGAGGAGAACTACGAGCAGCTAGAATTTATGGGGGATGCAGTGGTGCGCCTCGCCGCGTCAGAATTTTTGTTAGAGAGGTATCCCACAGCGCGGGTGGGAGAGATGGCGAAGATTCGATCCGTGTTGGTAAGCGATCGCATTTTAGCTCAGATAGCCGCCAGCTACGGGCTAGAGCGCTACCTGCTGCTCTCGCCCAGTGCGGCGGGCGATCGCTCCGGTCAGCAGTCGCGCTTAGCCGATGCGTTTGAAGCCCTGTTAGCGGTGCTTTATCTGAGTACCCACACCTTGGAACTGGTGCGTCCCTGGTTGGATTCTCATTTCCAACAGCTCGCCGAAGACATCCGCAAGGATCCCGCACTTCGCAACTATAAAGACGCCTTGCAAGAATGGACCCAACTGCACTATAAAGTTTTGCCGGAATATCGGGTGCGCGAAATTCATCCGCTTTCGCGTCGTCCGCATCGATTTAAGGCTGAGGTGTGGCTACAAGGGGAACGCAAGGGAGAAGGAAGCGGACGCAGCAAAAAAGCAGCGCAACAAGCAGCGGCTAAGGTGGCGTTTTTATCCTTGTGTTCCGAATCGGCGATTCCTTAAAAAGAGGTTTTCGGGTAATTTATGGTAGGGGGTGGATGAGGCATGCCTAGGCAGCAGGGGTTGTCATCGGGCAGCCCCAAACATCCCGGCGCGAGGCACAGCCCATTCACCGGATTGTGGCTGCGCCCGGATTCGAGCGGGAAAAGCTATTACCATAAAAAGCGATAAATGTCAAATCAAATTGGGATTGCAATTTTAGGTGCGGGTCGTTGGGGCGTGCATTTAGTACGAAATTTTTTAGAACATCCGCAAACGCGGGTGATGGCGGTGGTAGACCCCCATGCGGAACGGTTGAGTGCGGCGCGTACGCGCTTTAACTTAGATGAGAGTGTGGTACTCGCCACTGATTGGCAGGAGGTGAAGCAGCTACCGGCACTAGACGCCGTGGCGATCGCCACCCCCGCTTCCACCCACTATTCTCTGATTACCGAGGCGCTCAAACAGAATTTGCACGTATTCGCCGAAAAACCCTTAACCCTAGATTCAGGGGAATGCCGGGAACTGTGCCACCTTGCCCAACAACAGCGGCGAGTTCTGTTTATCGACCACACCTACCTGTTTCACCCGGCAGTGGAAGCAGGCAAACAGGTTCTAGATGCCGGACGTTTGGGAGAATTGCGCTATGGATATGCGACCCGCACCCATCTCGGTCCGATTCGTCAAGATGTGGATGCCCTGTGGGATTTAGGAATTCACGATATCGCCATTTTCAACAATTGGGTGGGGCAAAGACCCATTCAAGCCCAAGCCACAGGCAGAGTGTGGCTGCAAGAAACGCCGCAACGGATGGATAAAGCCGAATTATTTCCCCAAGGGTTGTCCGATTTTGTCATGGCGACCTTAACCTATCCCAATCAATTCCGCGCCTTCATACACCTGTGCTGGTTGAATCCGGATAAACAGCGGCGGTTGGCGGTGGTGGGGACGAAAGGAACGTTAATTTTTGACGAACTCTCCGCCGAGAGTCCGTTGGTGATTCAGCATGGAGAGGTAGAAGCGAGTAACGATCGCCTCATTCCCACCGGGTTAAGTCGGGAAGTGGTCAGTGTAGAAGCTGCCGAACCCTTAGGGCGGGTTTGCGATCGCTTCGTCCGATGCGTGGGCGAGAACTGCACTTCCGCCACATTTTCCCCTCTGGGTTCCGAACCCATTGCATCAGGGGCGATCGGCACCGAATTTGTCGTCATCTTGCAGGCGTTAAGCGAATCTGTTCGCCAAGGGGGTCAACCGATTGCCATTGGGCAAGACTAATTGTTTTGCCACCCAAGACAAAACCAGAAGGATGAAGCACGAAAGACTACCGATGAAACTTCACCCTTCATCCAGGCTGGCAGAAATCCTTTTTGCTTCCGGATCCTCCACATTTCCCTCAGATTCTAACTCCTCGCGCGACCAGAGTTTTAACACAGGCAAAGCCACTTCAACCGTGGTACCTTGACCAATTCCCTTACTGTGTAGCCGAATGGTTCCACCCATCAGTTCGATTAAGTTGCGAGAAATCGCCAGTCCCAAACCCGTTCCGCCATGCTTGCGCGTTCGCGTTCCGTCCACCATCACAAACGGCTGAAACAGTTTTTGCTGTTGTTCCGGGGCAATTCCAATTCCGGAATCTTGCACCGCAATTACCACCAACTCACCGCTGTTGCCATTTAATTCGGGGTCAGAATTGAGCGGGTGGATGGGAGTTTCGATGTAACTCGATAAGGAAATCCTGCCCGTATCGGTGAATTTAATCGCATTTCCGACTAAATTTAGCAGCGCTTGTTTGAGCTTCGCTGGATCTGCTTCCACCGTAATGGATTGGGAATTGGGGTTAACTTGTAACTGCAAACCCTTTTGCTGAATGGCACTTTCTTGTAGATCGACCACTTCTTTGAGAATCTGATTCACCTCCACCGGTTCTAAAACCACCGAGAGGGTACCGGCTTCAATTTTAGAAATATCCAGAATATCGTTAATGATATTGAGCAAGTGAATGGCTGCATCGTCGGCTCTTTGAAGAAACTCGGTTTCCTCGTTGCGGTCATCACAGCAATCATCTCGGACTAATCGAATGCAGCCGATTATTGCATTCAACGGCGTTCTCAATTCGTGAGAAATCGTTGCCAAAAATTCGTTTTTCAGTTGGTTGGCTGTTTTGGCTTCTTTCCAGGCGTTTTCCAACTCTTCTGCCCAAGTTTTTAGGCGTTCTACCATACTATTGAGTGCTTCAGCCAAGCGCTCGAACTCGCCGATTTTTAAGTTGCGGGGTACCTGCTCTGTGGTGGATTGACACTGGATGTTCAGGGCATAGTTTTCCAGTTTTTCAATCGGTAGTGCCAAGTCTCGGGTCAAATAGAGAGTGGCGAGCAGATTTGCCGCCAACAAACCCAAGATGAGGGTGACTAAAACATTTTGAATGTCTTTGAGTCCTGCTAGGGCGTTGTCTAGAGGAGTAACGGCGAGGATCACCCACTTGCGATCGCCCCCCGATAGGGGACTGGGAATTGCCGTATAGCCGGAGAGCAATTCTCTGCCTTGTTGGTCGAAGTTAAACAGGTGTAGAAACGCTTGGCGATCGTTCATCGCATTGTACAGGATACTGTTTAATCGCTGTGCATCTACTTCCTGGTCAATGTTGCGCCCGACTTTTTCCGGTTCCGTCCCATGTTCGAGAATGGTGCCATCTTGGTCGATCACTACCGTATAGCCAGTCAAAGAACCGGGTTGAATTTGGCGATCGCTGGCTCGCTGGCCTACGCTAGACTGGACGGTTAAGGCATAATCTGGCTGCGGTAGGGTTTCCGAGGAAAGGGGGTTAATATTGCCCACATAAACGGGGGCGCTGAAAAACAATTTGAGTTCCCCTTGCTCTTGCCCATTTTCCGGGTTTGGGATGTCGGTTTTGACCTGGATCGCAGAACCCTGGGATGGGAAAATCTCGGTGGCTTCTTGCCACAGATTTAATCGTTGCAAATCGATTTCGCGATCCGTACAGGTACTCGCGAGAATTTCATTCGTTTGTAAATTATTCAGTTGAACGCACTGCACTTTCGTGGGAAGGCGCTTTATCAATGTCTCGATATATTGTTGCGAGGCGGCTATAGAACCCGATTGCAGGGCTGTAGATTCGCTCGCGGTTAACAGGTTCGCTTGTAGCGCTGCGATAGAGGAGTGAATGCTTTCCCCTTTGCGAATCGCGCTTTCGGTGAGGTTTTGGCGAGCGGTTTCTAGAAGGCTAGAACGAGCTTTTCTATAGGTCACATACTCCCCTAATAGCAAAACAGGAACGCTGAGGAGTAAAATCCGTGACAGCAGGATACGGCGAAAGGAGGATTGACCTGGCTTAGACATAGGAAGTTTTTAACGATTGAGATGCACGCCTCGACGGTAACAAAGGTTCAACAGTCTCTAGAGGTTAGACCGCCATTCCTTGCCTATTTTACAAGGGAATGGTTGAACTGCTGTTACCGAGAGGACGAGGCTGCTACAAACATTCTTTCGTTGTCGTTAATACAATTTTATGAAACTGATTGGCACCCTGCTGGTTCTCCCGATTGGGGGAGACCTCATCGGATAACCGTGAGGGTAGATGAGGGAATCGAGGGGTGGTGAAACTGGCGGCTGGTTTTGGTTCTGGGATTGACAAAGGAATGGTTGTTGGAGGTCCAAGTTTCACCACCGAGGTCTGAGCGATCGCGCTTCGGGCGAGTGCTGTACTCCGATGGGTATTCGGCGTGCAGGCTACCCCTGCGGCGATCGGGCTTGTCGGTGTTGGGAGTCCCCTGCGGACGAGCTGCGGGGGGTGGTTGTGGATGCGCGTCCAAACAAAATTTCCCCCTATCTAAAAGGATAATGCTTTCTCCATCCTTTCGGCACATCCTGACGCCAACTAAAAACACTTGGTGCCCGCGATCGCCCCCATTGAGGGTGTAATTACCGGAATTTCAGGCGGGCAAATCAAGATTCCTAGGGGCAGGGAAGGGCAAAAAATCGCCACCGATTAAGAATTGAAAACTTTCGAATAAGTTGGTTGACTCATTCCTAATCGCTCATCCCATATTGGTCCTGGTGCGAGTGCCCGGGCGGCGGGGTGTAGTAACTGGCAATCAGCGCTACGGCTAACCACCAGAGGGTGTTGACTTGGGGTCGATACCAAACTGTGTCCACAGCCCCATGCGCCATCATTCCGCATACAATGGCGATCGCAGCTATCAACCAGTATCCTTCACCCCGATTCTCATCCCGCAGGCGCTTGAGTTGGGTCAAACCCTGATAAATACAGAGCAATACCAACCAGGCAAAAGCGGCTAACCCTATTAATCCCGTTTCTACTGCCGTTTCTAACACGATCGAGTAGGCGCTTAAGGCGGTGTATTTCGGTCTCATATAGAGGGGGTAAATTTTATTAAACGCCGCGTTGCCCGGCCCGATGCCGATTATGGGGCGATCGCGAATCATATCCAACACCGCCGCCCAGACGTTCATCCGAAAATTATTACTGCTATCTTCGCGCCCCGCAAAAATACTGGCCACCCGCATCCGCACTGGCTCCACAAACATCACCGCCAAAATCATGGCGCTGGCGATCGCCCCTAACACCACGGGCATGGCCCACTTTCTCCACCGTTGCGGCAGTTTGACGCTCCACCAATACCCCAACATCAGGGTTAAGGCGCAACCGGTGACCACAAAGCCAATCCAACCGCCGCGACTAAATGTCAGTATCAGACACAGGGAATTCACCACGGTCATGGTAATGGCAAGCGCTTTCGGCATCAGAGCGCGCCACGCAAAAATCGCGGCAATACTCAGGGCCACCGCCGGCAACAAATACCCCGCCAGCAAGTTGGGATTGCCTAAGTAACTGTACACTCGCGTCACTTTCGCTAGGGTGGATTCCGGATCGGTCCAGGTGGCAAGGGCATCGGCTCCATATCGCCACTGTCGCAGTCCTTCAATGCTCACCAATGTGGCAATATGCAAGTAAAGGGTAATTAACCTAGAGCGCCATCGGCGATCGCGCAGTACCTTTGCCATCAGGGCAAACAGCAGCAAGTACAATGTCAGCTTCGTCCACCCCACAAATGCCGCTTTCTTCACCGGGGACATGGCGGTGGCTACTGTGGCAATCCCCCAATACAACAACACCAACAGGTGAATTGGCGTAAAACCGCTTTGGCTATCGTCGCACAGGCTGATCAGCATCCAATACCCGCCGCAAGCAAGCAGCAATACCCCAATTAAGGTTGTGGACACAAACGGACTCAGGGCAAACAGGATGCTGATTAGTAACGCGGCGATCGGTTCTGCCCATTGCATCAAAATACTCCCCGGACGCAGATGCTCTAGGGAACCGATGACAGAGTGCAAGTAACTGGCGCTGCCCCACCGATACAGGGGCAAGTCGGAAACAAAACCCACTACAGGTTGAAAAATATTCCTCATCTGTTAAAACCGCAATGGAACCTGCTTTAAAACGTTACCTCAAATCCAAGCCGATCCCTGGTGGCATCGCTTGGGTCGGTCTGTGGGTTTTTCATCCCCGCCAATGTCTCAACCGGGTTGCAGTTGGAATTAAAAATTAAATTGTCAGGTGAAACCCACTACACCACCACACCCTCGATGTCAAGTGGTTCGTGCCGGATTGGCTCAGCCCAGATAATTAAGTCAAGATTTTTTTGTGATATAATAGTCCGTGAAACTCGGTGGTGCAGGCAGCACTGTTAAGCAATCTGTACATTGCACATCAGCCCTGCCTACACAAATAAGATTATTAAAACCGATTCCATTTTCTTTGTCAACCCTTTGCTCTAACAAGTTGCCAGCGCCAGATTAGGGACTGAACAAGTGGTGAATTAATTCCCACAGAGCGCTGCGGAGGGTGGGAGAAAGAGCGAGGAAAGGGGGGTTAGAACTCATCTGGTCAGTAGGTAAAAAAGGAAAGTAGAGACGCCGAAAAGCGTCTCTATAGAGTAGGTAAATTTTAGGCCACTGCCATGCTGATTGTCATCAGAAATTAGGGTTGGTAAGGGGGAGAACGGAAACCCTCGTCATTTATGCGTAGGGAGGAGTTCTCCCC
>NZ_JAJENT010000457.1:0-4572 GCF_035615515.1 Phormidium sp. CCY1219 | reverse complement strand
GAGCTTGGGAAAATATTCGAGCGTAGCAAGAATAAAGTCTTACCAAGCCCTTCCCTTTAGGGATGGGGTTCCTGACATTTCTGGCAATTCAGCCTGCATGCAACAGCCAAGGTGAATTTTTTGCAAGACCCAAGCGAATGGACTCGGGCGTGGGCGATCGGCGATCGCAGATGGGTTTGTTGCACAACACATGCCACTCGCCGAACTTTACAGCACTGAGCGCAATAAGTGGATTACGCCGGTCCCCTACTTTTCCAGTTTAAAGGTTTGCCAACGGTCCTGGCAGCAGTTCTCTGGCAAATTTTTACTCGTTCACTAAAATCGAGCGCTCTATGGGTAGTCGGCAAACCCAGATTTCCGGCGTCATTTCCGGCGGTTGAATGGCAATCGTAAAGTGACATCACTCGCGCTGCCCTCTGGGAGGGGCGCGGCAATTGGGTCTTGTTCCGATGCGAGGTCTGGGTGGTTTGTCTGTGGCAACCTTTGCCTACACCTGCCAATTTAGGTTTTTTGATTTTTTAATGCACTGTTTAAATTTGGCTAATGGAAAGTTTAAGAATGGTTTAAGTAGATTTTGACCATGCAATGGATAAGAAAAATTTCAGGTTGCCGAGCACTTAACTGCCGCGATCGCGAATTCCACCGTTGCGTTCAATAGCGCAAATTCACGCAAAAAACTGTATAATAAACTACAGGTATCGAGGGAAGAACAATCCAAACCCGGCGTAATTCATAAGTATAAATTATTTTTGAAGTGCAAAAAATATTTTATGCTTATTTTGTGGGGCACACACCAAGGAGCGATCGCGGCGATCGCTCCTTGGGGTGGGTTTGTGGCATCATTCCTCGAACAGAAGCAGAAAATGCAATTCGGAGTGGAAAAAAATGTCAGATTCTTTATTTGCCGATGCCAGTAAACGACTGGAACGAGCGATGAAATACATCTCGATTTCCGAAGATGCGCTAGAATATTTGAAGTATCCAAAATCCAGTTTAATCGTGTCGATTCCAGTGCGGATGGATAACGGAGCGTTGCGAATTTTTCCCGGCTATCGGGTGCGCTACGACGATACCCGAGGTCCGGGAAAAGGCGGGGTTCGATATCATCCAAACGTCTCCTTAGATGAAGTCACCTCCCTGGCATTTTGGATGACCTTTAAATGTGCCGTTCTCGACCTTCCCTTTGGCGGGGCAAAAGGTGGCGTAACGGTGAATCCGAAGGAACTGTCGAAGTTGGAATTAGAACGATTGACGCGAGGGTATATTGAGGCGATCGCCGATTTTATCGGACCGGACATCGATATTCCCGCCCCGGATGTTTATACCAATCCAATGGTCATGGGGTGGATGATGGATCAATACAATATTATCAAGCGATCGCTCAATCCCGCCGTGGTAACGGGCAAACCTATCACCCTTGGCGGTAGTGTGGGGCGAAATACCGCCACCGGAACCGGCGCTTATTTTACGATCGAAACCCTGATGCGAAAATTCGACCGCCAACCCCACGAAACCACCGTCGCCGTACAAGGATTTGGAAATGCCGGCGCAGTGGTTGCCGAACTCCTGGCAAAAACCGGCTATAAAGTGGTCGCCGTCAGCGATTCTAAAGGGGGGATTTATGCCAAAAAAGGACTAGATATTCCCAGCATTCGGCATTACAAAGAATCCAACAAAGGCATTCAAGCAATCTACTGCGAAGACAGCGTTTGCAACATTGTCGAACATGAAATTATCAGCAATGAAGAATTACTGGCGTTAGAGGTAGATCTGTTGATTCCCGCCGCCCTGGAAAATCAAATTACCGCCGCTAACGTTAAGGATATCAAAGCTAAGTATATCTTTGAAGTCGCCAACGGACCGATTAGTGCCGATGCCGATGCCGATTTAGAAGCGCGGGGTATTTATGTAGTGCCGGATATTTTAGTGAATGCCGGGGGGGTCACGGTCAGTTATTTTGAGTGGGTGCAAAATCGCAGCGGTTTGTATTGGTCTGTGGAAGAAGTCAATCAACGCTTGCAGCAGAAAATGATTAAGGAAACCGAGAAAATATGGCAATTAGCCGAAGAGTTTGACATTCCCATGCGAACCGCCGCTTACGTGCATGGGTTGAACCGCCTCGGCGAAGCCCTCAGCGCCAAGGGAACCCGGGATTATTATGTGAACGGTTGAGGAGGGATGTCAGACGCCTTCCTGGTGCCTTGGTGGCGATCGCCGCGAGTGAATCGATGAGAGAAGCAATGTTCGGGGCGCATGGTAGTGCGCCCCGAGAATCATTTCCCCAGTTCGATCGCCCTGGATTGGCGGTGCGATCGCTTGGCATCAAAACCCAGTTAGACAAACAAATCCAAATCCAGCGCTTTCGATCCGCCCTTTTCTAGCTGAACCAACACTTTGCCCAATTGCCACCACACCAACCAAGTGGTAAACACAGTCAGCGGTAAAGCGAAAGCATAGGCAAACTTGGCATTAAAGCCAAAAATTTCCAATCCCGAGGCGAGAAAGACGCAAATCCCGCCCGCCATGCCTAAAAACGGAAGCTGGAATTCCAACCCTCTCGCTTGGGAAAGACTGCGACTGGAACGACTGCGAGACCACGTTTGCACGAATTGGGTCAAAGTGGCATAAAATGCACTTCCCGATGCGATCGCGGCGAGTAAACCTGCCGCTAAGAGAAAATAGGGCGGTTCTGGAAAATTAGACACGAATATCTCCTTACATTGCTAAGCGTTTATCGTGGATAGCGATCGAAAAAACCTTACCGCATCTCGCGAGAGTTGGGGTCGCCAGAAACACTCAGGGTGGCAACCAAGGGCAGTAAAGCTGCAGCTCCTTCGCGGGAAAAATCTGCCAAAGCGCCCAGTGCGGCGGTGAATAACCGATTAGGTTGAATATCTTCTTTCACCAAATTCCACAAGCGACGCACTTCCTCGGTATGGAGCTTATCGTCTTCTGTTAATGCAAGCAATAGCTTCTGACGCAGAAACGCTCCTTCCTCGGAAAGCAGGTACCGCAGACCCAATTCGGCGGTGGGAAGCAGGTCGAAATTGTTGTCCGATCGCGCGATCGCGATTAAATTCTCCAGTCGATGCCACTGGAACTTACCCCCCTTAAACAACACCTCAATTAACCGCCGCCGCAATTGCGGAGATTCCCCCGTCAGCAGACGCCGCGCCACATAGGGATACGCCACATCCACAATTTTGAAATTCGGATCGATACTTAACGCCAACCCTTCCTGAGTCACCAAAGAGCGAATAATCAACGCAAATTTCGCCGGTACGCGGAAAGGATACTCGTACATCAACTCGGAAAAGCGATCGGTAATCGTTTTGAAATTAAAATCCCGCACGCTTTGCCCGAGAATATCCCCCAATACCGCTTCTAATGCCGGCACGATTGGCAATATGTCCGTTTCTGGGGTCAAAAACCCCAGTTTCACAAACTCTTCGGCGAGTTCCAAGTAATCTTTGTTAATCAGATGAACCACTGCATCCACCAGGTTTTCTTTGGTGGTTTCTTCCAGTTGATCCATCATCCCGAAATCGATATATGCCATGCGCCCATCGGACATGGCAAACAAATTCCCCGGGTGGGGGTCTGCATGGAAAAATCCAAACTCTAATAGCTGCTGCAAACCACTGGTGACGCCAGTCTCGATGATGGAATTAATATTGATAGACGCCGCTTTCAGGGCGTGATTATCGGTGAGTTTATAGCCGTGAATCCACTCTAAAGTCAGCACGCGGTTGGTGCTGTAGCGCCAGTAGATGGCGGGGACTTTAACGTTGGAGTTATTGCTGAAGTTGGCGGCAAATTTTTCGGCGTTGCGTCCCTCATTGAGATAGTCCACTTCTTCAAAGAGTTTGCTGCCGAATTCATCCACAATTAAGCCCAGGTCATGGCCTAAATTTAAGGGCAACCACGGTCCGAGCAGTTTGGCACCCCAGCGCATTAAGTACAAGTCTAAGCTCAGCAGGGGTTTGAGGTTCGGGCGCTGCACTTTTACCGCCACTTCTTCGCCGCTATGCAGATAGGCGCGATACACTTGCCCTAAACTCGCCGCCGCAATTGGCGCTGGGGAAATCTCGGCAAAGATTTCCTCGATTCGGAGGTTGAGTTCGGTTTCGATGATGCGATAGGCGATCGCGGTGTCAAACGGCGGCAAACTATCCTGCAGCTTGACTAGCTCCTCTAAAAAGTCTTTGCGGATTAAATCCGGTCGCGTGGAAAGGGCTTGCCCCACTTTAATATAAGTAGGCCCCAGGTTCGTTAAAATGTACTGCAGTCGCGAGGCTCTTTTTTGTCGGTTTTTCTCGACTTGGTTCGTCCACTCGTCCCACTTTAAGCCCCAGATAAAATTGGCAAAATACCAGATGATTGTTACAACTCGCCAGATGACTTTCCAGGGACGATAGCGGTAGTAACGCGCAATCGCCTCGGGATCGTATCGCCTCATTTGAGCTAATGTCTTGGAACTCACGCCTTTATTTGCCTCTCATCAGAAATTAGGGTTGGTAAGGGGGAGAACGGAAACCCTCGTCATTTATGCGTAGGGAGGAGTTCTCCCCC
>NZ_JAJENT010000456.1:0-230 GCF_035615515.1 Phormidium sp. CCY1219 | reverse complement strand
TAGGGTGCGTCACCCCCGCATCGGATGACGCTCCTCTCCCCACCATCAAATATCGGGGGTGACGCACCGCCATGTGGAGGATGATGGATTGGTGCGTCACTTTACAATTTGCCGGGAAATTTGTGGTAGGATGAACATAATGGGAAAGGTGCAGCCATATATGGTAGGGTGCGTCACCCCCGCATCGGATGACGCTCCTTTCTCCACCATCAAATATCGGGGGTGACGCA
>NZ_JAJENT010000455.1:0-332 GCF_035615515.1 Phormidium sp. CCY1219 | reverse complement strand
ACGGCGGCTAAAGCCGCACGTTCGTTTTTCCTCCCCCGGCTAAAGCACGGGGGTTTCCAAACGTATCGGAGGTTATCGTTATCATGAACAACAAAATAATTGGTTTAGCGATCGCGGCGAGCTTGGTTGCGGTTATCGGAGCCTGCAGCAATGCAACCACTACCGAAGAAGCGTCTCCCGAGACCCCGGAAACCGTGGCTCCGGCTGATGACACCACGAATCCGGCAGCAACCGAAATGATGGAAGGTTCCGATGCTGAGGCTGCCCCGGCAGAACCCGAAACGATGGAAGATTCCGAGACTGAGGCTGCCCCGGCAGAACCCGAAACGATG
>NZ_JAJENT010000454.1:0-6694 GCF_035615515.1 Phormidium sp. CCY1219 | reverse complement strand
ACCTACAGTTTCTAGCAGTGATGTTTTGTCAAACTGTTGTCTGTGTAAGGGGGGAGAACTCCTCCCTACGCATAAATTACGAGGGTTTCCGTTCTCCCCCTTACCAACCCTAATTTATGATGAAGGCGAAAGGGAAGCGAGAGGTTGCGCGTGCAAGAAGAATCATCCAGGCGGGTGCGAGAGGTTGGGGAACAAGGAGTGCTGAAAATCCTGCAAGGATTTTGTCCCGCAGAGCTGGTGGGGGATGATGCGGCGGCGATCGCCGCGCCGCCGGAAAAAGGGGGTTTGTTGGTGGTGACCACTGACATGTTGGTAGAGGGGGTGCATTTTAGCGATCGCACCACCTCGGGGCGGGATGCAGGTTGGCGAGCCACTGCCGCCAATTTATCGGATTTAGCCGCAATGGGCGCGTCATCGGAAGCCATTACCGTAGCGTTAGGCGTCACCGGAGACACAGCGGTGAGCTGGCTCGAAGAGCTTTATGCCGGGATATCCAGTTGTCTGGAAGAATACCACACGGTACTGGCCGGCGGTGATATTTGTCGGGCCTCGGTGAATGCGATTGCCATTACGGCATTGGGGTGGGTGCAGCCCGAGAAAAAGATAGTCAGACAAGCCGCACAACCCGGGGATGCGATCGTGGTCAGCGGGTTTCACGGAGCCTCCCGGGCGGGGTTAGAGGTACTGCTGCATCCAGAGTGCGGGAGAGAACTGCAAAGCAGCGATCGCGAAGTCTTGGTCAAAGCGCACCAACGACCCAAACCGCGACTGGACGCGATCCCCATCCTGTGGCAGGTGATGGAGTCCGAGCGCACCGTTGCGGGAATGGATAGCAGCGATGGTTTAGCCGATGCGGTTTTGCAGATTGGGCGAGCCAGCGGTGTGGGAGCCATTCTCGATCGCCAGCAGATTCCGATTCCGGCAAGCGTCACGCAAATGGTGGGGGAGGACAAAGCCCTAGAGTGGGCGTTGTACGGTGGCGAAGATTTTGAACTGGTGCTGTGCCTGCCATTAAACGCCGCCGAACAATTGGTGGAAAGACTGGGCAATGGGGCGGCGATCGTGGGACGAATAACAAAACGCACCAGTGTCTGTTTGGTAGACAGCACTGGTGCGAATCCTGACGAGGTGCTTACCCTGGAACGGGGTTTTCAGCATTTTTAAAATCACTTTAACGGTTGGATTTTGAGGGTTAAACGAGTCCACTCAAAACTCAACCCTCCGGTGAACGTGGTTTTATGCCACCCAATTTTGAGCCACGAGTTCAGCGAGATCCACAACCCGCTGACTGTAACCCCATTCGTTATCGTACCAAGCGACGACCTTAACTAAATCGCCATCCATCACCATCGTCAGGCTGGCATCCACAATGGAAGAGGCGTCATGGCCTTTGTAGTCCGTGGAGACCAACGGCAGATCGCTGTACTCCAGAATGCCTTTCATCGAACCGTTAGCCGCCTCATGTAAGACTTCGTTAACCTGCTCGGCGAAGGTCTGTTTTTCCACCTGAGCCACCAAATCTACCACGGAAACGTTGGGGGTGGGTACGCGCATTGCGATGCCATTGAGCTTGCCGGCCATTTCTGGAATTACCAGAGCCACTGCTTTAGCCGCCCCGGTAGAAGTGGGAACGATATTGATGGCAGCAGCGCGGGCACGACGCACATCCCGGTGGCTCGCATCGAGCAGACGTTGGTCGCCCGTGTAGCTGTGGGTGGTGGTCATGGTGCCTTTGATGATGCCAAAGTTGTCGTGCAGCACTTTGACGACCGGTGCTAAGCAGTTGGTGGTACAGCTTGCATTACTGACCACTGCAAAATCTTCATGCTTGTACTGGTCATGGTTGACGCCGACGACAAAGGTGCCGATTTTGCCACCTTTTCCGGGGGCGGTAATCAGCGCTTTTTTCGCACCGGCTTGCAGGTGCTTGCTTGCTCCTTCTTCTGTGACGAAGACACCGGTTGATTCGATCGCTAAATCAATTCCCCAGGCAGACCAGGGCAAGTTTAATGGATTGCGATCGGAGACACATTTAATGGTTTTGCCGTTGACGGTAATGGAGTTTTCATCAGCACTAATGTCGGCATCCAACGTCCCGAGCATGGAATCATATTTCAGCAGGTGCGCGTTGGTTGCTGGGTCAGAGGTGTCGTTAACGCCGACAATCTCGAGCTGGCTGTTGGATCTGGTTAACCAGCAGCGCAAGAAATTGCGTCCGATGCGTCCAAAACCGTTAATCGCTACTCTAATCACTGCGTCTTGCCCCTTTATCTAATCAAAAAATGCCTAGTGTAATGAACCCAATCATATCGCAAAGCTGGTCCAATTCGATCCTCTGATTTCAAGTCTGGGGATCTGGTTGGAGCGTTAAGGGCACGATTGGAATGGGTTGTCATAAAGCTTGTGCATGGAAATATAAGTCCTCACGGGTTCGGGAACCCAGTTTCGGATTCTGCTGCAAGTGCCCCAGTTGCGGCGAATTACAGTTGAAGATACTGCAATCGGGTTCGATTGTAAAATCGAATAGCGCAGGTTGAGGTTGCGTTGGGCAAATTGGCGAGCTACGCGATCGCAAATCATGTGGGTTTGCGCCAGAATAAAATTCTGGCTTGGGTTGTTTGGCACCATCCCTAGGGTGGATAAATCTGGAGTTGCACCCTTCTGGTAATCTAGGGATGCCGAATGGGGCGAATTTACGAGGGTTTCGGTGGAGGAAGATTGGGGGCGGGGAGCCACTACCCAGTGACAAGCGGCAGCCAGTTGGTCGGATTTGTACCATTTGGGCAGGTGTTGAAAAGCGTCTGCGCCGATCGTCCAATACCACTGGTTATGGGGGTAGAGTTGTTGGAGTGCGGTGAAAGTGGCGATCGCATAGGAGGTTTGCTGACGATCGCCTAGGGGGGGTGCCAGGAGAAATTGCGGATAAGGGGCGATCGCCCGCCGTACCATTTCTCGTCGGTGTTCGATCTCCACCCCGCCGCGCTTGGCTTTTTGCGGAGGCGTGGGATCCGGCACCCAGATTGCCAGATCCAAGGCTTCCTGTTTTAATGCTGCATCGGCGATTTGTACATGTCCCCAGTGAATCGGATCGAAGGTACCGCCGACGATCGCTATTTTTTCCATTTCTGGATCTCCATCCTTGGGAGCGGACCATTGGCTTGTACGTTTTGACCACAGGGGTGAGGATGCTCTGTGAATGTGACTGTCACCACTAGGCTGGGATCTCTTTCTGAGCAAAACGGGTTTACCCTGTTCCCCCGTTTTGGGGTTTTACTTGTCTTTTTTCCGGAAATTGGCGTAAAACTAATGGAGCCACAGGTGCTATCGTCTTCTGGTGCAGGTGTCAGTGCGGCGATCGCCCTTGGGGCTTGATGGCCATCATAACTTAAGTTATCGGAACTTGGCTCACTTATCTCCGATTTTCCCTAGCCGTCGTGCATTTTTTGAGAGAATCGGTGATGCGAGTCACACCGCTAACGGTCTAAGGTTAGAAAAATTATCAGGAGAAGACTTTACCCTCGGTGTATTTCCAACTAAAATCTCGAAAGTTTCCACCCCTGGCACAGAAGAAAAATTCCCCCTTTGAGTGGAGCGTACAAAAAAAATCTTGATATGATATCGCGTGTTATTGGCGTGGTGTGGTGTGTAAGGAGCTTGCAATGGAAAATTCAATCGATCTAAGCGGCCAACCTTTCCATTTCATCGGAATAGGTGGAATCGGAATGTCAGCCCTTGCCTACATTCTAGCAAAGCGTCAGGTGCCAGTGTATGGCTCGGATATTCACTCGAGCCATATAACCGAGCGTCTACAAGACAATGGCGCTCATATCTTTTGGCGTCAAGACGCTAACAATCTGGAGTTTTTCCGGCAAACCCTGGCCTCAGGCGAGGAAGCGGAATTACCCACTGCGCTCAACAAAAATGGAAAACATGGCTTGAGTGCCGTGACCCCGCAAACGGTTAAATCTGCCGAGTCGGTGACTTTACCCGCGTCGCATTTACCGCAAGTGATCTGTTCTACGGCGATCGATCCAGCGAATAGCGAGTATCGAGCAGCCCTAGAATTAGGCTGCCCGGTGTTTCATCGCTCGGAATTGCTGGCGGCCCTGATTTCGGAATACCAGAGCATTGCGGTGGCAGGGACTCACGGGAAAACCACCACCAGTTCGATGATGGCCTATATGCTGCTGGAGGCCCGGTTGGATCCGACGATTGTGGTGGGGGGTGAGGTAAAAGCCTGGGAAGGCAATGCGCGCTTGGGAGATGGACCGTATTTAGTGGCGGAAGCGGACGAATCCGACGGATCCCTGGCGAAGCTATCCGCCTATATCGGGGTGGTGACCAATATCGAACTGGATCATCCCGACCACTATCAAAACCTCGACGAGGTGGTGGATATCTTTAAAGTGTTTAAAAAGCGCTGTCAGCATTTGGTGGGCTGCATTGACTGCGAGACGGTTTCGCGCACCCTCCAACCGGACATCTCTTACAGTCTCGATATCGATTCGGACGCGGATTATCGGGTGGATTGCGTCGCCTATCGCCCGGATAGTACCACCGCGAGAGTCTGGGAAGGGGAAGAAATTCTCGGCCAGCTTTCTTTGCCCCTGTTGGGTCAGCACAACCTGAGTAATGCCCTGGCTGTGGTGGCAGTGGGACGGTTGTTGGGCTTGGAGTTTTCTCAAATTGCCAGCGCGATCGCCACTTTTGAGGGTGCCCGTCGCCGCTTTGAATGTCGCGGTGAATATAATGGCATTCAATTTGTGGATGATTATGCCCATCACCCCAGTGAAATCCGCGCTACCCTGAAAGCCGCCAGTTTGGTGTTGCCGTCAACCTCCTCGCCAACCAGTGGCAAGCAACGAGTGGTGGCGGTGTTTCAACCCCACCGCTACAGCCGCACGAAAGCATTTTTGTCAGAATTTGCCGAGGCGTTTAGCGATGCCGATTTGGTGGTGGTCACGGACATTTACAGTGCCGGCGAACCAAACTTAGCTAAAATTAGCGGTCAACAAGTGGCCGACTCGATCGCCCAATTCCACCCTCAGGTCTATTACCAAGGCTCTCTGGAACAGGTCTCGGAGTTTCTCAACTTAAACTTACTTCCCGGAGATTTGGTGCTGTTTCTCGGGGCGGGGAATTTGAATCAAATTATCCCCGAGGTGATGGCATTTCATCAGCTCTCGGAACAACATCGTTTGGAGCGATCGCGCTATCGCGCCTAAGCGTACCCCGCCGAGGCGGGGTATGTCTGAAGTTGCGTTGCTGCCATCCATCTCCACCAGATTGACGCTTTCGGCGTAGGTCTATCCGCATTCGACCCCCCTGGATTATTATGACTCTGCCCTCCGATGCACTCAGCGTAAACATGCAAGCTGCAAACCCACCCGTTCCCCGAAACTCCCTCGGGAAAGCCAACTCTTCTCAGTGTCGTTCCATCACCGTGCCAGACATACCTTGTCAGATTAAACCCCAGGTTTCACTCGCTTCGTTTACTTCGTTTCGAGTGGGAGGCCCTGCCGAATGGTACGTTGCACCTCGACGGATCGAGGAACTGCAAGCGAGTCTGGAGTGGGCGAACTCTGAAGGTTTGCCGATTACCATCGTGGGGGGCGGCTCGAATTTATTGGTGAGCGATCGCGGCATTCCAGGTCTGGCGATCGGCACTCGTCACCTGCGATTTACCCACTTCGATGCGGAAACCGGACAACTGAGTGTGGCTGCCGGCCAATCTCTCCCTCGTCTGGCTTGGCGCGCCGCTCAAATGGGGTGGTCTGGTCTGGAGTGGGCGGTGGGCATCCCAGGCACGGTTGGCGGGGCTGTGGTGATGAATGCAGGTGCCCACAACGCTTGTACTGCGGATATCTTGGTCACTGCTCAGGTTCTCGAACCCAACGGTCGCTTGAGTCTGCTCACACCTGAAGATTTGGGCTATCGCTATCGCACCTCGGTGCTTCAAGGGGGCGATCGCTTGGTGACTCAGGCCACTTTTCAACTCCAACCCGGTGGCGATCCCGCGCAGATCCAAGCCACAACCTCCAAACAGCTCGAAATGCGAAAGTCCACCCAACCCTATCACTTGCCAAGCTGTGGTAGCGTCTTCCGCAACCCTTCGCAGGATTTGAAGGCAGGATGGTTAATCGAACAAACCGGTCTGAAAGGATACCAAATTGGCGGTGCCCAAGTGGCCGAACGTCACGCTAATTTTATTCTAAATTGCGGCGGGGCAACCGCTCGAGATATTTTTCAGCTCATCGAGCACGTCCAACAGCAAGTGGAACAGCGCTGGTCCGTGCGCTTAGAGCCAGAAGTCCGTACCCTCGGCGAGTTTTAAGGGCGATCGCTTCTTCCCCCAAAAAAACCGCCCCCTCTGCGCGATCCGCACCGATTTTCCACTTCTCCCTCGGCCTGCAATGGCAGATCTCAATCAGTGCGTGGTATTATTTTTTATGGTAACTCCCATCGGTGCCCCAATTCTTCCCCTGGGGAACGTGAAACTGGCCGCTCGATTGTCTTCCGATGTAAAAATCAAAGTACGGTTCTTCAGAGGTCAGCACCCCGCTCTAAAGAGACGGGGCTTCTAGCCCCTGACTTTAGGTAGCTGACCAGCCTAAGCTCTACGAGGGCTACGTTCAGAGCAAGAGTTAAAGACCTACCTTGAGGTGCGTGCCAGCTTCAAGCTCTAGAACCGAAT
>NZ_JAJENT010000453.1:0-7960 GCF_035615515.1 Phormidium sp. CCY1219 | reverse complement strand
GGGGGAGAACTCCTCCCTACGCATAAATGACGAGGGTTTCCGTTCTCCCCCTTACCAACCCTAATTTCTGATGAAACCCTCCCGCTTCAGGGTGTATTTATTTAAAAAAATAAAAATTTAAGCAAAAATATTTGTGAGGAGAGCAAGTTATGCTATGATGATAAATTTGATTCTGCAAAAAGCAAGCGTCGGGGGATCTAGAGGAACGCAAGGAGGAACAAAAAGGGGAAACCGAGAAGGAAAGGAAAACAACAAGAGTCTCGAAAGGGGAAAGGAGGAAGAAAGGAAAAGTCGGAGAATCGAAAAAATCCAACCGATTGGGGATGAAAAAGAAGATAAAGGAGAGCAAGTTACCTTTCTGTGACAAACCGGGGGAAGGGGAGTGGTATATCGAAAGATGGATTTAGGGGCGATCGCCTACCCAAACCCTGAGATTTGTTGCTACTTTAAAAAAGAAGAACACACCAGGAAAGGAAAAATCGCCCGCCAAATGCGTCGGTGGCGATCGCCGTGCTGACAGAGTAGGGCAAGCTACCGGGAGCCATTCACTTCAGAGGAGGAACCTGATGCGAAAAGCAAGGGAAATTTCCCTTGCATGACAATAACCGCTCAAACTTTATTATTGAAAACCATAAGCTTTTTGGAAAAGGGGATAGCTTTTTTATGGTCAGCCAAAGCCCACAAACGGAATTTAGCGTTTCGTTTAAAAACGACAGCACAATCGTGCATTTACCGCCGCGCTTAAGCGTATTAGAAGCGGTGCCGTTCAAGCAAACCTGTCACGACTTGTGCGACAGCGAGCCAGCACCGGGAGAACTCATTTTAGATTTTAGCCAGACCACCTTTATCGACAGTAGCGGGGTGGGAGCCTTGGTGCGGGTGTTGAAAACCACAGAAGAAAAAGACATTCGGTTGGTGCTGCGAAACGTGCAAGCGCAAGTGATGTCGGTATTGTCACTGACGGCATTAGACGAGGCATTGAGCATCGAACAACTCAACAGCGCGACGCAGAGCGCCGCAGATGGCGAGACCTCAGAAACCGGGCAGAGTCAGCGGGAGAAAAATGCCTTTCTTCCTACCACCCATCCGTCAGTGAGATCGAAGATCAAGCGGCTGATGGACATTCTCGGGGCGCTAGTGGGACTCGGGATTACGGGAGCGATCTTGCTGCCGATGGCGATCGTCATCAAACTGGATACTCCCGGGCCGATTTTCTTCAGTCAGACCCGTTGCGGTTGGATGGGGCGCAGATTTCGCATCTGGAAATTTCGGTCCATGTGTAACAATGCAGAAGCGCTCAAATCCCAGGTGAAAAATCAAGTGGAAGGTCCGCTATTTAAAAACGAAAACGATACCCGGATTACGCGGGTGGGAAAATTTCTGCGACGCACCAGTTTAGACGAACTTCCACAGTTTTGGAACGTGTTAAAAGGGGAGATGAGCTTGGTGGGGACCCGACCCCCCACGCCGGATGAAGTGGAACGATATGAGGTGCCCGAGTGGCAGCGTTTGGACGTCAAACCCGGGATGACGGGAGAATGGCAAGTTCACGGGCGATCGCAAATTACCAATTTTGAGGACGTGATTCGTTTAGACTTAGACTACCAAAGCAAATGGAGTCTGCTCTATGACTTGAAGTTGATTTTAAAAACCATCGGGATCTTGTTTAATAAAAATAGTGGCGCTTACTAAACCATAGGCTTTCGGATCGCGGTGATGTGGAAGCGTCCGGTCCGTCTTGGCTGCACCATCACCGATCCTCTTGGGGGGAGACAACCAAAACCCCCCTCCCAACTGCTTTAAACTACAACCGTTTAGCTTGGCCGATAGCAAGCTGCCGCACGGGCGTCTACATCTTTCATCCTTTAGAAGATGGTATTACAAAATCTTGGTAGCTGGTGGAAAGGATTCGCCTCCCAGCTCGCAAAACGACCAGAAAAAGATGAGCAACCAATCAAGCGATCGCGCCTGGAAGTCCGCAGCGATCTCTATGCCTTAGCCGATGTGTTGCAGTGGTTAGAGGATGAAATTTACTCCTTGCTTCCCCGCGATCGGTGGTGGCAGTATCAAACCGCCTTAGCCGAAGGGTTCACCAATGCAGTGCGCCACGCTCATCACGACTTGCCCGAAAGCACCCCCATCGAGATCGAGGTAAATGTTTACGCCGATTATCTGGAAATTTTAATCTGGGATTATGGATCCCCGTTCGACCTCGAAGCCAAACTCAAGTCCCGCTATGAAAAGTCAGAGGTGAATGAAATGGATCGAGAAGGCGGTCGGGGATTGATTTTTATGCATCAACTGACCGATGAGCTGTGTTATAAGCGAACCGCCGAGAATCGAAATTGCCTGGTAATGCGAAAAAAAATTTAGATAAGCGTTCCGCTCGTTATTGCACTGTGAATTCTGCGCTCCTTCTCGATCGCCGAGGAAGGAGACAAGGGTAAAATTATCCGTACCTTAACCGCCGTTCGCGTTGCCACGATGATAGCACCATTTCCCCATGAAAAAGGTCTCAGAATGCAAGCTCTGTGCCGAGATGAAAGGCGCTCCTCCCAGATGGACGTCGCATTAGAACAACTCACTCGCCTCGCCGCGCAACTGTGTGAAACCCCGATTGCCGCGATCGCCTTGCTCGACGAACACCAAGGGGCGATCTCCTCCCAAATAGGCTGGCTCCCGGGGGAGGGCGATGGCGCTTGGTCGTTTTGCCTGCCGGTGATTCGAGAACGGCAAGCGATCGTGGTTCGAGATATCAGCCAAGACGAACGATTTACCAGCCATCCCTCACTCCCCGATGCAAAGCCAATTCAAGGGTTTGCAGGTGCCCCGGCGATCGCCGCCGATGGGTCGGTGGTGGGTATCTTATTCGTCATGGATTCCGTGGCGCGGAATCTGACCCCCGCCCAGATCGACGCCCTGCAAACCCTCGCCGGTCAGATCTTGCCCCTCCTGGAACTGCACCGCCTGCAAATGCCACAACCGCATCACCCTCCGTTGCCGGATTTTCTCGATCGCACCCACGATTTAGTGCAGACGGTGGATCTGTGCGACCACCGTCTGCTTTATGTCAACAAATCTTGGCTTCACCACCTGGGCTATTCCACCGCCGAACTCCCAAACCTGCGCCTGTGGGATATCCTCGCTCCCGAATCCACCGAAACCGCCACTCGGCTGCTCGAAACCCTCGCCTCGGGCGAATCTGTCCCCACCGAAGAACTGATTTTGCTCTCCAAAACCGGCGATCGCCTCTGGGTGGAGGGCTATTTCTCTTGCCAATGGGAGGGCGCTCAACCTCACTGCGCGATCGGCATTTTTCGCAATATTACCTCGGAAAAAGAAACCCAATTTCAATATCGGCAACTCTTTGAAAAGCTCTCTCTCGGACTGTTCCAGCTCGATTTGTCCGGACGCTACACCCAGGTTAACCCAGCGTTGGCCAATATTTACGGCTATGACTCCCCCGCCGAATTCGTTGCGAGGGTAAACCATATCTCGGGGGTTTATCTCAATGGCGATCGCTGGGGCCAGTGTCAGCGTCAGCTCCAAGAAAACGGCAATAGCGTCGCCGAAGTGGAAGTCAAACGCCAAGATGGTAGCCTGCTGTGGGTGCTAGAAACCATGCGACCCTTGGTGGACTCTCGCGGGCAAGTCATCGGGTATGAAGGGTCGGTGCAAGATTTGACCCGCAGCAAACAAGCCGAAGAAACCGTGCAAATGGCTCGCAATCAATTGCAAGCGGTTTTGGATGCCGTACCTGGCACCGTTTCTCTGATTAGTTCCGATTTTCACTATTTAGGCGTCAATCGCCATTTGTCCGCTACTTATAATTTACCTCCGGGCCATTTTGTCGGTCGCGAAGTGGGCTTCCGTCAGTCTAAATTCGGCCAGTTCGTGCGCGAATTTTTTGCTAACCAATCTGAGGAAGCTTCCATAGAAATTGACTCGGAGGTAAATGGGGCGTTTCGCAGCGATTTGGTGATTGCGAAAAAATGGTTGGAAGACCAGGCGGCGGTGTTTGTCGGGATCGATATTACCGAACGCAAGCGCGCTGAAGCGGCACTACAGGCGGAGTTGGCTGAGGCGGCAGAATACGTGCGATCGCTCCTCCCTTTGCCGATGAATGACGCGGTAACTATTGATTCGCGCTTTATTCCCTCTCAACAATTGGGCGGGGATTGTTTCGATTACTATTGGCTCGATAATGACCATTTGGCGATTTATTTGCTCGATGTTTCCGGGCATGGTTCCCGCGCGGCTTTGCTCTCGGTTTCGGTGTTGAATTTACTGCGATCGCGCTTTCTGCCCAACACCGATTTCTATCAACCTTGTCAAGTGCTGACTGCACTTAATCAAGCCATCCAAATGGAACGTCAGCGCAATATGTATTTCACCATTTGGTATGGGGTTTATAATCAATGCACTCGTCAGTTGGTTTATTCCTGCGCCGGACATCCACCCGCTATTTTAATCTCGGGTCATTCCCCCGGTACTCTTCACGTGGAACAACTCAGAAATGAAATTTGTTTGCCGATTGGCATGTTTCCTACGGTGGAATATTCCAATGCATCCTGCTCTATCGATTCCTGGAGTACCCTCTACATTTTTAGCGATGGCATTTACGAGATTAATACCCCCGATGGCAATATGTGGAGTCTGGAAAACTTTATCCAGCTTTTAACTGACTATCATCAAAACTATTCCCTCAGTTTGGAACAGGTTCTCCAAGCGGTTCGCCAACGCAGCGATCGCGATACGTTTAATGATGATGTCTCTCTGTTACAGGTGAAGTTTCAAACTTAACAACGCCAGGTAAAAAGAGCGATGGGATGGCGGTTTTCACCCTCGGGTAAACTCTGGAGGTCTTCTGGTTTGGGGATGCTTTGCACTCAGCAACTCTGTCCGAAGCGGATCGTCGATCCGCGTCACGGGATAAATGCAGCTTCTCTACAAGCGATCGCCATCGCTCTTCTCTATTCTGTCTCCCCCTGACTCTCCCTGTTCAAAACCGCTTTAGCGCGATCGGCGAGTCTTAATCCGTTTTGGACAACACCTCTTTTTCAAATTCCTCTCGGTCTTCAAAAATTCTCATTACTTTATCCAAACCGGCTAACTCCAGTAACATTTTGACTTGGTTGTTAATCGAACAGATATATAACTTGCCCCCAGAGGCTTGAACGGTTTTAATGGCAGCAACAATTGCCCCCAATCCCGAACTGTCCATAAAGCTAACATCTTGGAAATCGATTAAAATAATATCGGCTCCCTCTGCAAGACAGTCGCTAATCTCTTGCTCAAATTGACCAACCTTCGTCCGATCTAAAAGGCCAACGGGTTGAACAACTTTAACAACAGGACTCATGCTTTATACCCTTGTTTTGACTGGACAATTTTCCCGGACAGACGAGTGATTTGTTCGTCAAACGACTGACCCGGATACGATTTTATCGGCTTTTCGCTACGGGTGCTGCTTCCATCCCCCTCTTTAGGTGACGGTTCGCGGAACCCTACCCCCCACCAAGGGGTTGAACTCGATGGTTCGCAGGGCTTTCCCCCCTAAATTCGAGGAAGTTGTGAATTGGCAAACGATAACCCTCATTATCTTAACCCGAGGGGGCTAGATTGCTGTTTTTACATCTCGCTTCCTGTTTGCACAAGGGGCAAAAACACTCTCGGCATAGAAAATCACGCCCCCATCGGTTTGAGGAAGTGGGGCACTCTGGAAAAAAATAACCAATCACCAATTAACAATCGGGAAAGACTGGAAAACGAAACCGCATCCCGGGGCGATCGCGCCTAAAATCAAAAATCAAAAATCTTAATGCTAAAAAAAGCCCATGAATGCGAATATCCTAGTCATTGAAGATGAAGTGAAACTGGCTCAGTTTATCGAGCTAGAGCTGAAATACGAAGGCTACCAAGTCAGCGTTGCCTATGATGGGTTAGCGGGACTGAGCGCGGCGCGAGAATCGAATCCAGATTTAATCGTGCTCGATTGGATGCTCCCAGGGATTTCCGGATTAGAACTGTGTCGTCGATTGCGGGCCACCGGGAATATGGTGCCGGTGATTTTATTAACCGCCAAAGATGATGTCAGCGATCGCGTGGCGGGATTAGACGCCGGGGCCGACGATTATGTAGTCAAACCCTTTAGCGTGGAAGAACTGTTAGCGCGGGTGCGGGCGCACCTGCGACGGACCACCGAAATCGACCCCGACGAAAGACAATTTGCCGATTTGAGTTTGAACCGACGCACCCGGGAAGTGTTTCGCGGCGATCGCGCCGTGGAACTCACCGCCAAAGAATTCGACTTGCTCGAATACCTGATTTCCCACCCCCGACAAGTGCTAAAACGGGACCAAATCCTGGAAAATGTTTGGGGGTACGACTTTATGGGCGACTCCAATATTATCGAAGTCTATATTCGTTACCTGCGACTGAAACTCGAAGCCGAGAACGAAAAGCGCCTGATCCAAACCGTGCGGGGCGTCGGATACGTGCTGCGGGATTAAAGCGCGGTTTTGGCGATCCTGTGGGGCGATCGGTCCGCAGTTCAACCGCAACGCCGGTTCGAGACCCGGGAAAAAATTCCCCTGGTTTGGATCCAGTGGCAGGCAGGCTAGAGAATTGGATGAACTATCCTTGAGAATTAACAGCATTTGATGAGATTCTACTGCCAATCCCATTAAACCCAAAACTCCAACCCCAAAAATCCTTATGAGTGGTTCTTTAGCGCAAAATGCGATCGCACTTTTAATAGACCTAGCCAAACAGGGAGAAATCGACCCCTGGGACGTGCAAGTTATCGATGTCATCGATCGCTATCTCAGCCGACTGGTGCAAGTGCATGAAGCCGGACAGGTACAGCGAGAAGCCGCATTGTCCGAATCCGGACAAGCCTTTTTATATGCCTCGATGCTGGTTTTGCTGAAAGCTGACGCCCTGGCGCGATCGGAATCCTTAATGGATGAAGCAGAAACGGCGGAAGAGGAAACCGAGGAACTGGTGGATGAGGCGGACGAGATGAACGATCCGACCCTCCCCAAACAGCTCGAACTACAGTTGAAACGGCGCGCCGTGGCACCGACGCCGAAAAAACGGCGCGTCACCCTGCAAGAGTTGATCGAGCAACTGCAACTGATGTCGATGGCGATGGAAAACCAACCGCGCCGTCGCAGCAAACGGCACAAAGGGACGCGATCGCCCGCCAGCACCGTGCGCGCCCTCACCGAACTTGCCGAACAAGAAAATCTCTCCGAAATTGCCGCCCGACTCGAACAATTTTTACTCGCTTACGCCCAAGAAGTGGGCAGCGATCGCAATTGGCTCGAACTCGAATCCTTGCTCGAACGATGGAAATCTGGCACCCGGGAGTCCAAACCCGCCCCCAGCCATCTCAAACATCACGATCGCGTGGGAGTCTTCTCCGCCCTGCTGATGCTCTCGGCCCAGTCGAAAGTCGAATTAGTCCAAGAAAAATTCTATGGAGAGCTAAAAATTCGCGCCCTTACCGAGTCCATGACGGCGGAAGCCGGGTAAAGCGCCGGCGGGAATTAAGAATTAAGAATTAACAAAGTTTTTCGTTCTCAATTCTTAGTTTCCACCCATAGGGGGATGCAGGTGAGCAGGGGGCAGAAGAAAGCTCAATCCAGGCATCACTTGCTTTAAGGAGGGGGATAAGAGAAACTAGAAAAGCCCGCCGGGAGGTAAAAGTCTCGTCTCGCCGTGAGTGCCTTTGCAGCGGGAGGCAAGGGTTCAACGATCCCAACTCGTCGATCGCCGGGGTGAGCGAATCAGCCTGTCCCAGCTCGAAAGGGGTCATTGAGCAGACTTATTTGAGGTTAATTCGTTAAAATCGATCGGCCAAGATATCAGAGATAAATACTTGTCAGCACCCCGCTCTAAAGAGACGGGGCTTCTAGCCCCTGACTTTAGGTAGCTGACCAGCCTAAGCCCTACG
>NZ_JAJENT010000452.1:0-6328 GCF_035615515.1 Phormidium sp. CCY1219 | reverse complement strand
TCCCCGGATGAGGTGAAAGTCTCAAGTCCGGTTTTGAAGACGAGTAGTTCTGGTGACGGAATTGCTTAGTTTAACTAATTAGTGATTCAGGTCATAACCATGATTTGTCACATTTGGCCCGGAAAAATACCGCGAACAGCTTGCGGTGGTTTAAACCCACCACCTAACTGCATTGACTGGGGTTTTCATGCCCCCCTTGACGGTCAGTCCCAATGGCTTAATTTTGCACTCCTTGTACCTGCCAGGTAGATTCCAATGCTTGACTATCAAATAAACCTCTATTGGCAAGTTGCTGGTGGATATGCATCGGTGATTTCTGACGCCTGCGCGATCGACTCCGAGCGCTTTCATGCAAATTTTTGACTGACTCGAGTTTGGGTACAACATGACCAGTAGGGTGTCTTCAGGGTCATTACTTTCACAAACTTAATGTCTATCTTTATCAAAGCTGCGGGGTTTTTTCAGTGATTGCTATTTCACCTCGTCCAACAGTAGGGCGCACTTGGAACACGATCAGTTTTGCTTCCACGCTCTATCTTTGCCCAATCCTGGATCTGCTACTAGCAGAAATTCCACGCCAATGGCACGCGGAAATTAGACTGGGACTTCAGGAAGCGTTAGTTAATGCGGCTAAACATGGAAATCAATTAGATCCGAGTAAAACCGTTGTGGTTCGTTTTTATGCCAGTTCCGAGGAATATTGGTGGGTCATCTCAGACCAAGGCAATGGTTTTACCTGCGCTTGTGCTTGCAATGACAACCCTCGGGAGAAGATCCCCCATGAGGAGGGAGAATGTGGGAGAGGGTTATTTATTTTACACCAAATCTTCGACCGAGTGGATTGGAATGATAACACGAGAGAACTAAAACTTTGCAAACACTTTAATAATACCTATCGCTTACCGTTGGTTCAATAAGCCCAGCCTGGGTAAAATCGGCTCGGAAGCGGGGAAAGCACGGAGAGGCTAAGCCTCCAATCCGTTACTTCCCACCGCGCCACTGTTAGCTTTACCCAAAATTGCCTAGCAATTCTCAGCTAACTGCACTATTTTTCCTTCGGCGCACCATGAGTCGGACAAGGCGGCGCACTCAGGGAGCGATCGAGCCACCCGGTGGCCTGCTGTAGCCTCAGCAAGGCTTCCTCGGGGTTGTTTTTTAGCAAAAACACCAACGCGGTGGCCGCTTGCTCTGTGGCACGCACTTTCCGATTCGACTTCAATCGATGCCAATCTGTTTCCATCAGCGTCACTCGCTCTGCTAATGCTTGCGCTAATTCCAGGGTGCTAAATTCCTGCAATTTCGCAGAGGTGGGACTGTGCAAACCAGAACTCGTTTTTGGGGGTGTGGGAGTGGGATTAGCCATGATGCCAAAATAAATTTAACCAATGTCTCTCATTCTTAATGTATCGATTTTTCTGTTTTCCGGATGACTTCCCCTCCAGAACCTTCCCCCCCTTCTCCCAACGATCGCTCCACCAATGATGGCTCGATGAGCGATTTGGCGGAACTCGATGCGGGTATCCAAGACGCTCAGCGATCGCTCGTTTCCCTCCAAGAACGCTTGGCTCAAGTGCGGCGCGATCGTCAGCAGCAGCAACAACTCGAGCATCGACGCGAGAACCTACGCCGGGAACTGCGTCAAAATCGCGGTTCCAACCCCTCCCGCCTCCCGGAACTCAAAGAAGAACTGCGCCAAATCCAATCCCAACTCGAAACTCTCGAACTCAACCTGGAAAGCGAATTATTCTCCCTGAGCAGCCTCAAAGAACCCTTTTGGCAAGCGGTTCGCTTTGGTGGCCTCGGCATTATTGTAGGCTGGGTATTGAAAGCCTGTGCCAGTTGAAGGTTGATGCTTATTTCAATCGACCCTTTGGCTCTTTCGTTAATAACTGTGACTTAACATCTCAACCTCATCTAATGAAACGACGGATTGCTGAAATTTTGCGAAGCGGTCAACCCGATGAGTCCATCATGGTTCAAGGGTGGATTCGCACTAAACGAGAACTGAAAGAGTTTGCCTTCATGGAAGTCAATGATGGCTCCTCAATGGCAAACCTGCAAGTTGTCCTCGATAAAGACTTGCCCGAGTACGAGAATGTCCTCAAACAATCCAACACCGGCGCGTCGGTGCAAGTGTCTGGAGTGCTGGTGGAATCCCCAGCGAAAGGACAGCGGATCGAACTGAAAGCCTCTGAGATTAAGGTGTTTGGCGATTCGGATCCGGAAACCTATCCCCTCCAGAAAAAACGTCACTCGTTTGAGTTTTTACGGGCGATCGGTCATCTGCGCGGTCGCACCAATACCCTGGGTGCGGTGTTCCGGGTTCGCAACGCCGTCGCTAACGCCATTCACCAGTTTTTCCAAGAACGCGGCTTTCTCTGGGTTCATACCCCCATTATCACCGCCAGCGACTGCGAAGGGGCGGGGGAAATGTTGGCGGTAACGAGTCTCAATCTTAAGGATGTGCCGCGCTTGGATAGCGATGATGTGGATTACTCTCAGGACTTTTTTGGCAAACCGGCTTACTTGACGGTGAGCGGTCAGTTGGAAGCGGAAGTGATGGCGATGGCGTTTAGCAATGTCTACACGTTTGGGCCGACGTTTCGCGCGGAAAACTCCAACACTTCTCGCCATTTGGCTGAGTTTTGGATGGTGGAACCGGAAATGGCGTTCTGCGACTTGACCGGGGATATGGATTTGGCTGAGGCGTTCTTGAAGTATGTCTTTAAATCTGTGTTGGAGAATTGTCCGGAGGATATGGAATTCTTCAATAAGCGGATCGATAAGACGGTGTTGGAAACCGCTGACAATATTATTAACAACCAGTTCGAGCGGATTTCTTATACGAAGGCGGTCGAATTGTTGGAAAAGTCTAACAAAAAATTCGAGTTCCCGGTGGAATGGGGACTGGATTTGCAGTCGGAACACGAACGCTATCTGGCTGAGAAATACTTTAAAAAACCGGTTATCGTTACGGATTATCCCATCGGGATTAAGGCGTTCTACATGCGCTTGAACGATGATGAGAAAACTGTGGCGGCGATGGATATCCTCGCACCGAAAATTGGCGAAATTGTGGGCGGTTCCCAGCGGGAAGAACGCCTGGATGTCCTGGAACGGCGAATTAAAGCCCAAGGTCTTGACATCGACAATTATTGGTGGTATATGGACTTGCGCCGCTACGGAACCGTGGAACATGCCGGTTTCGGGTTGGGATTCGAGCGTCTGGTGCAGTTTATGACGGGCATGGCAAATATCCGCGATGTGATTCCCTTCCCCCGCGCACCGCTGACTATCGAGTTTTAGTCCCTTCTTTCCTGGGGTTGGGGAATTCCCTGACCCCAATTTCGTCGATCGGGATTTATTACCATATTTTTCCGATTTTGTCAAGCCATAAGTTGCATATTGCTAATTTGAGCAAAGGAGCGATCGCTGATGAGCTATACTCGCGAGCATGTCTCTCTAGCCAGTTTCAAGGACAGGAGGGTCTCGTTCTCCACTAAGCGCAGATTTGGGGCAAATCGCTCCATATTACCACACACGATCGCTGTCTGCGTTTGCAACTCCCGGGGAATCGCCCCTGCGCTGTTGTCGGCGCAACCTGTTTCGCGAACCGCCGACTGCTTTTTATCCTGTTGTCAATCTGTAACCTCCGTGGAAGCGTTGACCCCAAAAGAATTGTCAGGTGTTAATCTGAGGGAACGGATGGGGAAGTCACAGACCTACGGCAGAGGGCAGAAAACCGAAAAATTGGCTCCAATTTCACCGCAGAGAGCCGCGATCGGCTACAGTTCGGCAAGTGACCTGAGAGGCTGAAATAAAGCTGGTGACAGGATTTGAACCTGCGCCCCACGCATTACAAGTGCGTTGCTCTACCAGCTGAGCTACACCAGCATTACAAGCCACTATAACAGATGCAGCGTCACCTTGGCAACCCTATGCATGAGAATTGACCCGATCTTAAATTAGCGATCGCCTCTGGAGTGGGTTGTAATCCCCACTGCGGAGGACTTCTGGGGATGAAGATAGGTGAATTAGGCACGCCAATTCATCAGGGCGTCACTGCCTGTCCTCATATTATACGAGTTACTGAAACCGACGCCAATTCCGACCTTTTCCTTTATTGCGTGCTTTGTAGGTTGCTGTTAGCGAATGGCAATTCGGGCACAACAGACGCAGGTTGTCGGGGGAGTTGTTTTGCCAGTTGCCATCGATATGGTCTACTTCCACCGGAATTTTCCCGGTATGGGGATTGACTGCACACCACCCACAGATAGAACATTTTTCACCATATTGCTCAACTAAATACCTCTTCACATAATTAGACACATTCCCGTGTTTTTTGCCACCACTTTCTTCCCCCGCTAACCAAGCGGCAATATACACCTTGTATTTATGTTCGTTATGACAGGCTCGATCGCAATATGTATCCACCGTTCTTTTGGTTGGTTTTCCACAGTTTAAGCAGGCTTTTCTCGACTTTTTTGGCATCGGCATACTTTGCCCTCATCAATTCATTTTTACTAGATTACCCTATGTTTAAACCAGTCCACACTTGAAGGAAATAAGCAACTCTTATTCAAGAGTAAAGATTGCCTCAATGGGTTGAAAAATAAAAATATTCTAGTAGAATTTAACCTTCACGCAAAGAACGTTTTAGGAGAAAGCCGCGTTGAGTAAATTTGGTGGTCTTGTGGTCAAGTTAGCCAATGAATTGGGATGAATGGGCGATCGCAGAACTCGAGAAAGGGCGATCGCCGCAGTGGCTTATTGTCCGCTAAATCCCCCGGGGAGGGAAGCGTTGGGGTGAGAGTCTACCACATTGACGCCCGGACAAAGGGGACAAGCCACAGCCATTCCGAGCATAATCAAAACAAAAAACGCCAGTTTTCTGTTCTTGGTTTTCATTTTGTTTCTCTTGATTGTCAACATTATGTAGTAATTATAGCAAAACTAGGTTGGCGAAAAACCTCGTTTTTGCCTCCAGCCCTTGTCCTTGAAAGGGGTAGAAAATTGGTGAAGTCACAGAAGGGGCGATCGCCGAGAGTGCATTCTCGCCTTAAGGCCACAATTAGCGAGAACATTTAACTTACTAAATTCGCCAAAAATAGAAAAGTATCGTAAATAAAATTTGTACCCTTAAAAATGAACTTTATTTGGGCATGAAAAGGCGAATAGTTTGTGGGTTTAAATTACACCAAAATTTACTTTTTTTTAAGAAATTTTACAATTGTTAGAGTTTTTTTTGTTTGATGAAATCGACAGTTAATAATGCGATCGACTACGGGCTGACTATTCTCCGGGATGAATTGCTTTCAATTTTACTAGAGTAAGTAAGTCAAAAATTTGAGCGCGGGAGAGTCGCAGGGCGATCGCGCTGGATAATAGGGGCAAAATTGCGATCGCGCTTCGCCATTTCATCACTTTATCTCCCATCGATTGTCCATAAATCTCTATTTTTATCTCCAATTTAATTCGTAACGCTTGCCAATTTAACACGCATCAAACGCACCGCATTCAACGCCACTGGATATCAGCCAAGGTGCAAACTCTACCGCCATATTCACCGGGAGGGAGGGTGCCTATGCTAGAGCCTATAACCCAGAGAAACGAGAGAAAAACAAGCAATATTTGCCAATTTTCTGTCACATATTCCAGTCGTCTTTAGACGACTTGAGCTATGAGGCGGGGACTTTAGTCCCCGTCTGGGAATTGTAACATATTCCAGTCGTCTTTAGACGACTTGATCTATGAGGCGGGGACTTTAGTCCCCGTCTCTGTGAACCGACGCCCGAGAGAGAAATAACCGGATTTCTCCTGCTACAGGAGAACCCGGTGAATTGCAGTTTATCCGATTTTCCAGAAAAATGTCCCCTCGGACACCACTTGTATTTTTTCTATACAAAACTTAACGAATTGCTGGGATTAACACTCGCCCCGTTTGGGCTGAAAATGTTGCTCAACTCCGCTTCCACTCCTACAATATCCACAGTCGCGACATCTGGTAAATCGCCAGCTACGGTGTTAATTAAGCCATTCCCCGGGTCAAGATTAGCAGTCGGAGTGAAGGTTTCAATTGCTGACAAATTGGCTTCATTCAAATTGCCGCTATCCGTCAGGGGGTCGTTTTTAAAAGATGCGATCGCACTGTCACCGAGGTTAATTGCGCTTGGACTTTGAGCTGTAGTTCCGCCATCAGCAATCAGCCTTAACGTGTATTTCGTGTTATATCTTGTTGTGCGGTAGGGAAAAACTCCAACATAATAAGTCCCTGCACCTAAGCTGCGGCTAATCGATTCGTCTGAATCGCCCCAATTGTCGGAAAATG
>NZ_JAJENT010000451.1:0-4778 GCF_035615515.1 Phormidium sp. CCY1219 | reverse complement strand
TTTAGGCTGGTCAGGTGGTTAGAAGTACAAGCCCCTGGCTTTAGACATGGGGTTGGTTTCTACGGAGTCCCTGACGGCGGATGTTTCTAAAGCGGGTGCAGAGACTTTACTGGCGATCGCAGTGTTTTAATTATAGCTTAAATCCCGGGAAAAACCCTGTCGCAGAATACCATTGCCTCCCGAGGCTTACGCCTAACGTGGGATAATAGGGAAAGATTGATGCTTAACTCAATTGCAACCAGTGGCGAATCTCTTGGGCTAAGGCGAGTAACTCTGGTTCTGGCAACTGCTGTCCGAAGACATATTTTTTAGAACGGGAAAAGATAGCCCATTTGGCTTTTACGGTAATCACAATTCCACTATAAACGCGATTATTGTATTCGTATTTGCCCACAGAAATTTCTTTAATTTGGGGGGTTTCTCCCCGTTTGGTTTCGTAGCCGCTCGAGCCAAAATGCCGCCGTTCGATTTCAAAATTTTTGCTGTCGAAACAAATGTGGGTGCGCTCGAAAAAATCGCCGCCTCGGATGGACCAAAGGAGGATTAAAATCAGCAGCAAGGGCATCAATAAGGGGAGGAGGACGAAGGGGAGGGAAAACAGCAACAGCAGGAGTCGCGAGGCGATCGCGCCAAAGGAATAGAGGAAATAGGGGACAAAGCGGGAGAGGGCAAGAAATACACCGAGGGTGGCGATCGCGATGCTGACTTGTACGGGGGGTTCGGCGAGGGAAAAGCTGTGGAAGAGGGAGGTAAAGGGGTGGACTAACGCGCCGAATAAGCCTTTAATGCCGGTGGCGATCGGTTGTAAAAAGGTGAGTTCGAGGGGGGAGGGGATTTCGATGGCGAGGCGATCGGGGGATTTGTACAGGTGAACCGAGGGCAGGTGGGGTTGGGCGAGGGCCACCGGGGGGGAGGTTTCGGGACAGGTTTGGAGGGCGTCGAGGGCTTCTAAGGCGTGGTTGGCACTGGCGAAGCGTCGTTCGAGGGCGGGATCGGTGAGGCGATCGATCCACTCCTGGAATTCCGGGGTGAGGTTGGCACTGACGCTGTGGACCCATTGGATCCGCATTTCCCGCTGGGGTAATTCTGCTGGGGGTACGGCGGTGAGTAAGTGAATCAAACTGGCTCCTAGGGCGTACAGATCCGAGGCGGGCACCGCCTGACCTCCAAATTGTTCCAGGGGGGTGTAACCGTAGGTACCGACGACGGTAAAGGTGCCCCCTGGGTTGATGGTGCGATTTTGCACGGCCCCAAAATCAATCAGATGCACGCGATCGTCTTCTCCCCAGAGTAAGTTGCTCGGTTTGATATCCCGGTGCAGCACTTGGGGGCGGCGTTGGTGCAGATAGGTGAGGATTTGCAGCACTTCCCGGGCGATGCAGCACAGTTGTTCCGGGCTAAACTGGGAGCCGCGATCGAGCAATTCCTTGAGGGTGGATCCGGGAATGTATTCCTGAACCAGAGCAAACCACAGGGTCTGCTCGTCTACGGAAAAATAATCCCGATAGGTGGGAATTTGCGGATGATTTAACTGCTCGAGGACCTGTGCCTCGCGCTCGAACAACTTCAGATCTTCCCACTGCATCGGACCACCAAATGCTAATAGCTTCACCACTACAGACTGATGAGCCTGCAGGTCCTCCGCCAGCCAGGTTTGACGCACCGGTCGATCGCTGAGCTGGCGTTGGAGTTTATAGCGCTTGTTCAGTAGGGAACCAGATTCGAGCATGGCGTCAGGGACTAGGTGCAATCAATAATGCCACTTCTAAGATAGCTTCTGCAATGCCATTGCCCAAGGGGATTTCCCGCCAAACATGCCGCTCCCACCGGATTTCTTAACAAATTTTATTCTTTCTTGCCTCTATCTTTAGGTATAAAGTGGCGGGGATTTACTGCATTTGGGTGAAAAAACATCGACCCAATAGCCCGTAATTTCCTACTTATCTATTCCCAAAGTTAGAGAATATTTTCAAAGATTCATTGCGTTTAGTTTAACCCTTATCTCGTTTTTGTCATTCGGCATTCGCCAGAAAAATATGTTAAAATTTATCCGAACTGTCAGGGTGTGGTATTTTTCCTACATTCTAATAAAAAAAGCGGATACTATGCCTACTATCGCCCCTAGATGAAAAGGGGAGACTCCACCCGGGCGAAACCACTCCTCCCGTTTAACTCAGATTTTCCGGGGTTGGAGGGGGTTTTTTTCGGGAGTAAACAAGGGTGAAAATTATTTTGTTCACTGATGGTAGGGAGGTGGTGGATGGGAACTGATGCCTTTGCGGGAGTCGGAAAATGAGGGATGGAAGGGCGAAAATGACAATTTTTGCCTGGGTCTGTTCGTCACAAACGACAAATGCGATAGAACAACTATCACCACCGCTATCGATTAATTGTCCATATATTTACTGCGATCGCAAATCTTTTATGAAATTACTTTTTTCAGAAAAAAAAATAACGGGTTTTCACCGCTGGTGGCTGTTTCCCCTGTGGATTGCGCCCCTGCTGTTTGCGGAACGGACTCAGGCGCAACCGATCGTGCCGGCGGCGGATGGAACTGACACGGTAGTTACGCCGGCGGGGGAAGTTTTTCACATTCAAGGGGGACAAACCTCCGGCGATCGCGCCAATCTGTTCCACAGTTTCGAACAGTTTGAATTGCACAAGGGGCAAACGGCTAATTTTATCTCCAATCCAAACATTGAAAATATCCTCGGACGAGTCACTGGGGGAAATGCTTCGTTGATTAATGGTTTAATCCAAGTCAGCGGGGGAAATTCTAATTTATTTTTAGTCAATCCTGCCGGAATTGTGTTTGGGGCGGATGCGCGGTTGAACGTGCCGGGGTCATTTAATGCTTCGACGGCGACGGGAATTGGATTCGATAGGGGGGGATGGTTGCACGCCGAGGGAATGAATGAATATGCCACTTTGGTAGGTACTCCGAGTCTGTTTTCTTTTTCTCTTTCCTCGGCGGGAAATATTATTAATGCCGGGGATTTGGAGGTGGGTGCGGGTGAAAATTTAACCTTACTTGGCGGTAGGGTTATTAATACTGGCAAACTCCGTGCGCCTGGGGGAAATATTACGGTTGCTGCGGTTCGAGGGGAAGGGATGGTGCGGGTGGCACAAGCGGGACATCTACTGAGTTTGGAGATTTCGCCTTTTCCGAGTCGGGGTGATTCTGCAACGGTGCTGACGCCGCTTTCTTTACCGGCATTACTCACCGGGCGGGATATCGGTCACGCGCGGGGTCTGACGGTGAATGG
The DNA here is from genome assembly GCF_035615515.1 of Phormidium sp. CCY1219. Classification (GTDB taxonomy): domain Bacteria; phylum Cyanobacteriota; class Cyanobacteriia; order Cyanobacteriales; family Laspinemataceae; genus CCY1219. The sequence goes on along the minus strand of NZ_JAJENT010000451.1, from coordinate 1,512 downwards.
GGCGGGAGATGTGGTGCTGACTGGTTCGGGGTTGCAGGTGGAGAATGGGGATTTGGTGGTGGCGAATGGATCGATCGGGGGCGATCGCGCCGCGCCAGGGGATTTACCGCGTCACATTTCCCTCTCGGCGGCGGAGAATCTCACTATAGTCCAAAGTGACTTGGCCAGTCAAGGGGACTTAAGTCTGCTAGCTGGGGATACGGTGCGGGTGCGCGATCGCGGTACGCCCTTGCGGGTGTTCTCTGGCGGCAATCTCCGGATTCAGGGGAATCGCCACATCGATATCCTGGCGCTGAGTCTGGGCGAACCCACCCCCCGCAGGCCGCACGCAACTGCCGCATCTCCATTTCAAGCGGCCGGAGATATCACTTTAGTAAGCAATGGCATTCTGTCGGCGGATTCTCACTTTTCGGCGGGGGGCAATTTCTCGATTTTCAATGTGGCGGGAGAAGCGGGAACTTTTGTGAGTCTTTATGACCCGATCGTGCGCTCCGATGGGGATGTTATTTTTGGCGATTATACGGGGGTGTCGCTGAAGGTGGAAGCTGGAGGGGCGATCGCTGCTGGCGAAATTACCATCACTGGCCCGGATACGACGTTATCGGATTCTGCCGATCCAGAAGCAGATATTCTTACCAGTAGTGCGGCGCTGATTTTGCGATCGGGGATTTCTAACTCCGAGTTTGGCGCAACCGTGCCCGCAGAGGTGACGGGGGGTACCTTTTTTAGCACCTCTAATTCTCCCTCGAATAATAACATTTCTGTGGGCAAGATTTCCACTGCGTCCGGACCGGTGATTATCGACTCGGCAAATTTATTGGTGGTGGATTCGATCGCTACGGATGGCGGCGCGATCGCCCTGAGTGCGATCGGCGATATCGTCGCTACCGGCACCCTCGATTCCGCTGGCGGCAATATTGACATCACTACCGAGAATTTTGTCCGCGTCCAAGGTACTTTTTCTACCCCCGACGGCGTTAGTGCCAGTATCTCATCTGCGGATAGCAACGGGTTGGGTGGCTCGATCCGCATCGAACATGGTGGCAGTACCACCACTCCGTTTGTTGTGGGCGATTCTACCACAAATGGCACTGCAGGCGCAATCACCAGCGGTTCCGAAACCATTGCGCCACAGTTTTCGGTGCCCGTCCCACCCAGTACCTACACGCAAGGGAATATTGATATCGTTACCACTGCTCCCGATCCTCCGGAACAACCCAGTGAGGAAACCCCAGAACAACCCAGTGAGGAACAACCGAGTCAGGAAACCCCAGAACAACCCAGCGAGGAAACGCCGGAACAACCGAGTCAGGAAACCCCAGAGCAACCCAGTGAGGAACAACCAACTGGGGAAACTCCGGAACAACCCAGTGAGGAACAACCAACTGGGGAAACGCCAGAACAACCAACTGGGGAAACGCCAGAACAACCAACTGGGGAACAACCAACTGGGGAAACGCCGGAACAACCAACTGGGGAAACGCCGGAACAACCAACTGGGGAAACTCCGGA
>NZ_JAJENT010000450.1:0-11247 GCF_035615515.1 Phormidium sp. CCY1219 | reverse complement strand
CCTCTAGCAATTAAAATAGTAGGAGGCAGAGCCTCGGGAGGTTCGTTCCCAGGCTGAGCCTAGGAACGAGTTTGAAAATGAATTAAATGTTGTTTTTATGAGGGATTAAAGTACGTCAATGGAACCACCAATCGACCGAATAAAAGTTTCGCAAAGTGCCAAAGACCAACTGACAAAACTGAAGCGGGCGACGAAAATTGACCAGTGGAATATTTTATGTCGCTGGGCATTTTGTCGGTCTTTAGCGGAAGATTCGCCGCCCTCGCCGGTACCGATTCCGATGGATAGTAATGTGGAGATGAGTTGGCGGGTATTTGGCGGAGAAATGTCCGATATTTTATTAGTGGCATTAAAGCAGCGTTGTCACAAAGATGGGTTGGGGACGGATAAAGAAACCCTGGCGACCCAGTTTCGCCTGCACCTGCATCGGGGAATCGGCTATTTGGCAGGGGATCCGAATGTGAAGAAAATCGAGCATTTTATTGAAGTGGCGATGCCCTCACTGGTGGAGGAGGGGGGATGAAGGGGGCGGGGGTTTCCACCGCGATGCAGGGGCGAGAAGGCGATGGTGGGTGGACTTTTCGCCTATACTGCTAGATGGATGTCACAGCGATCGCATTTCCCGGTAGAATGAGTGAAGCGTTCTGAAATTCCCGACAATCTATGCACCACTTTGCTCGCTTAAAAGTGCCGACTTTGTGCATTTCGCTGATTTTAGCAATGGTCTGTTACTTATGGCAGACCCCTGCAGTTTTTGCCGAAACGAATTCACCTATAACCATCGTGAGCATCTTCTCTTTTTCTGGAACTCGTCCTACCAATCTTGGGGTCAAAAACGGCAAACTTGCCGCTTGCCCGAGTTCGCCCAATTGCGTTTCTAGCCAAGCGCCGGATACGGATAAAGAACATAAAATTGCGCCCCTCACCTATAGCGGTTCTGCTGATGATGCCTTTGCCAAACTCAAAGGGATTATCGAAGACATCGATAATGCAACCGTAGTGAAATCTGAGGACAATTATCTCTATGCTGAGTTTAGCAGCAATCTGATGGGTTTTGTGGATGATGTGGAATTTTACAACGACCCAGAAAACCAGACGATTCACCTGCGGTCTGCTTCCCGGTTGGGGCAGTCGGATTTGGGGGTAAATCGCAAACGAATCGAGTCGATTCGGGAGAAATTTACCGCCTAATAAAGAACGGCGATCGCGCTTTTTTGAACCGACGCGATCGCCGAATTTAATGACCAACTAAAAAACAGGAATTGCTGTAGAGAATGAGCCAAAACAATGGCAAAGAATTAAGCGCCATAAAAACCACCGATCGCCCCTTGGGTGCCCTAGAGCAAGCAATGGAAATCTTGAATAGCTACAGCGGCACTTTTAATATCGCAACCGTCAGTAAAATCAAAGGCACGATACCAGAAACGCTTCTCAGAAAGGCGTTAGATACGATCCAAAAACGGCACCCGCGCCTACAATCGCGGATTGTGGAATCTGCCAACCAGTGGCACTTTCAAACCGAAGGAACGCAACCTGTTCCTTTGCGGATATTAGAGGTCGCTAACGAGGAACAATTGCAGCAAATTGTGGAAGGAGAGGTAAACGAAAAAATTGAGAGTAGCAAAGGATTGCTGCGATGTTTGTTCGTGAAAGGCGATCGCCCGGAGTCCAGCAGCTATTTAATCACCACCATTCATCATGCGATATCTGATGGCATATCCTCCATTCACCTGCACTCGGAAATTTTAAAAACGTGCCAGGAAATCACCTCAACTGGGGACAGTGCAGGGCAAATATCTCCCTTGCCCTGCCCGAAGGCAATCGAAGAAATATTGCCGAAATGGATGAAAGGCGTGCGAGGTAAATTGCAAGGAATTTGGTTCGTATTGCAAGTTAAGGTTAAGCAGCGCTTGTACAAACCCGAGACATTCCCCTTTGAAAAAACTGTGCCACTGCAATTCAGAAAAACGGGAATCGTCCAGCGGAAACTCGACCCAGGATTAACCCAAAATATCCTGCAAAATTGTCGGCAAAACACCACCACGGTTCAAGGGGCATTGTGTACGGCGATGTTATTTACGGCAGCGCGAAAAATTCGAGGAGAAGAAGACCGGGACGTTCGAGTAGTCTGTAGAAATTATGTAGATTTGCGCCGTTACTTAAACCCGCCAGTGAATCCGGAAGACCTGGCAATTATGGCCTCTTCTTTAACCGCATTTCACCAAGTCAAGCCGAATGGTTACTTTTGGGAACTAGCGCAAGAGGTGAGACAAAAGCTGAAAAAAGGGTTGGACAATGGGGCAATGTTCAAACCGATTTTTATGTTTCGCAAAATCATAGAATCGCTTCTGGCAACACCGAATCAATCATCGGTAACAGTGGCGGTGAGCAACGTGGGTCGAGTGAATATTCCCCGTAATTACGGCGAGTTGGAATTAGAAGAAATAAGCTTTGTGCCGGGGATTGGAGCGTTTGGAGGAATATTTGCTGTGGCTGTTACTACCTTTCGGGAAAAAATGACATTGAATTTTATGTTTTCCGATCCTTCTATTTCCCATAAAACGATAGAAAGCCTTGCCGATGAGGTGGTTGTTTATTTAAAAGAAGCCTGTCAGTGAAGACGGGTCGATCGCGCAGAGGGAAAGACCGATGGAGTCATCCGGATAAATTGGCGCGCCAAAGCGATCGCCAATGTGGTATGACAAAAGTGGTTTCCTGTTGTCGCCCGATGCTGCAACCATGACAAACATTCGCCTATCCCCGATGCAAACCCCCACGGACCGTCACGCCCCGGGACACCACCACCTACCCCGTCCCCTGCGCGTGGCGGTAGAAGGGGGGATTTTGACCCCAGAGACGAGCTTTCTCGACTATGGCAGCGATCGCGATCGCACCCCTTGCAATCTCGTTTACCTTCCCGATGAGCTCAATGCCCTCCCGTCAGACTCGGAACGTCAGGCAGTTTTGCGCGAGGCATGGCAGTTGTGCGATCGCGCCCTGATTGTCGCGGCGGCGGTAGCGATCGCGGACCGCAGTCGTGAGAAAATCGCCTACAGCAAGTCGGGAATCATCCCGCAACAGTCCTCACATTACTATTGGCAACCGGCAGAACTGAAACGCTACATCGAGGACGCGCTACAAGTCGATGCAGTGGCGGCAGATGTGGGGGTATTTTTTATCTTTCGCGACCCCAACCTATCTCTCGCTTACCGTCACTCCCAGGTGCGATCGCGCATTGACCTTCCCGAACTCGATACCTCCCTGCCCGAATTTGCCGAATCCGAAGAAATCCTCACCCCCCTGATAGACTTTGTTGCCGAACGGGGACGGCTGCCCGTGGCCGGAGAATGTGCGACCGAAGCCGAAATAGCCGCTAAATTCGGCAGTTGGGACGATGCCTTTGAGTGCGTTCTTGCCGCCAGCGATCGCCAAGGGTGGGAGAAACTGCGCGAAAACCGGCGGGAAGACCTGACGATATACTGTGCCTGCGAGATAGAAACCCGAGGAGAAGCAGAATTTTGGCACCGAGTGCGAAATTGCCCGCAACTGGCGGCAGATATACTTGCCGCGTTTGAGAACTGGGAAACCGCCCGCGATCGCGCTGCAGAAGCGATCGCCGAAGTGAAGCAACCGGATTTTATCGCCCGGGCCTGGGAAACCAGCGCCATCGGCAAAAAACTGCCCACCGCCCTGTACGTGCATCGCTGGGCGATCGCATCCCTACACCCCTCCCTGCGCCTCTACGACGCGATCGCCCGTCGGTACATCGGCTGCATCGAAGGCGCAACCCTCGTCAAGTTTAACATCGACAAACCGACAATCTCCTACTTATACTATCCCCACTTCGACAGCGACCCCCATCCCGCCTTACAAGCCAGTCTCCACCTCCACTTACGCAGCGGGAAACTCAGCTACGCCGACTACGAAAACAGCGACAATCCGCCCGTTCTGCACCGCAAAGAAGCCTTTGTTACCCCCGATTACCCACTTTACGACCTCTTTGCCACTCTCACGCGCCAAGAAGCCAAACTGGGACTGTTAAAGAAATCGCGCCCGATTGGCACCCGCAACGGCTGGTTAGACCGTTTGGCAGAAGAAGGCGTCAAAATTGAAGGTCACACATTGATACATAATCCCCAAGAAAAGCCCCAAACTGCCCCAAGCCTGCCCAAAATCGAACGCCATCGCGCCGCGATCGTGCGTCGGGAACTCTCGCGGCCCATGCGGCTAGCGTTAGAAGCCGGTTTGTTCGATCGCGATACCACGTTTTTCGATTACGGTTGTGGGCATGGGGGCGATATCCAGCGGATTGCCGAACGCGGGCATTCCAGTGAGGGATGGGACCCCTACTATCGCCCCGATACCCCCCTCGCCCCCGCAGATGTGGTGAATCTCGGCTACGTAATTAATGTGATAGAAGACCGGGAAGAACGCGAGTTGGCGCTGAAGGAAGCTTGGACGCTAGCTCACAAAGCCCTAGTGGTGGCGGCGCTGGTGTTATTGGACGATCGCGGCAGCGATCGCGTGGCATACGGCGATGGCGTGATTACCCGGCGCAATACATTTCAGAAATATTACGAACAAGAGGAACTCAAGGACTATATCGAAAGTGTGTTAGGGGTAGAAGCGATTCCGGCAGCATTAGGCATTTATTTCGTGTTTCGCGACGAAGCCACTGCCGAATGGGTAAAGGCATCTCGCTTTCGCAGTCGCACAAAAGTGCCGAAAGTGATTAAAAAGTTTGATGACTATCGAGAATTGCTCACCCCCTTGATGGAATTTGTCAGCGATCGCGGCAGACTCCCGGTGAAAGGGGAACTCCCGCAAGCTGCCGAAATCTGCAGCGAATTTCGCACCTTGCGCCGCGCCTTTAACGCCATTGTTGAAGTATCCTCCCCGGAAGAATGGGAGGCGATCGCGCAAAAACGTCGCCAAGATTTACTAACTTACATCGCCGTCAGTAACCTCATCAAACGCACCCCCTTTTCCCACTTCCCCAAAGAAATCCAAACCGATATTAAAGCCTTCTTCGGCAGCTATAAAAATATCTGCTTCCTGACCCAAAAACTGATTTACAGTTTAAACGATTTGCACTTAATCGAAACCTGCTGCAAAGAGAGTAAAATTGGCTTGCACAAACCCAACAGCCTCACGGTTCACGTTTCCGCCCTAGAAAGCCTCGACCCCTTACTGCGAATCTATGAAGGGATTATCAGTCGGATTATCGGGCGGATGGATGAAGCGACCTTAATTAAATTCTACACCAAAAAGCGCCAAATTTCTTATTTATTTTGTCCGGATTTTGACAGCGACCCGCATCCGGCATTATATACCAGCATGCAGATTAACCTAGAGACCTTTCGCGTCTTCTATCGCGACTACGATATCGATGACAATCCGCCCCTGCTGCATGGCAAAGATGCCTGCGTCACCCCCGATTATCCCGATTACGAAAAATTTGCCAAACTGACCCGTCAAGAAGAAGATTGGGGATTGTTTGAAGATTATCGGGCGATTAAACGGCGCAAGGGGTGGTTAAACTGTTTGGTAGAGCATTGCGCCGAATTGCGCGGATATAAACTGTATTGGCGCAAGGATGCGGATCCGTATCGGGTAAAAGTCCTCAAAGCTGCAGTGCGTACGCGCCAGCAAAATCGCAAAGCCGTCAAAACGTAAGAAACTCTTTAGGTAGGCATTGTCCCTCCTACGGGACTCTAAAATAGGATGAGCTAGGGTTAACCACGGCGTAACTCTAGATGGATGACCAACATCGAGATAGCCAATTTATGAAAAAAGCGCTGATTTGTGGAATTTCCGGGCAAGATGGATCCTATTTAGCTCGATACTTACTGGAGAAAGGGTACACCGTCTGCGGCACCTCGCGGGATGCCCAAATGTCATCGTTTCGCAACTTACAGCGGTTGGGAATACGCGATCGCGTCAAACTCGAATCCATGTCCCTCACCGACTTTCGCAGCGTCTTGCAGGTACTCACCAAAATCCAGCCCGATGAAGTGTACAATTTAGCCGGACAGAGTTCGGTGGGACTCTCGTTCGACCAACCGGTAGAGACCTTAGAAAGCATCGGAACCGGAACCCTCAACTTACTCGAAGCAATCCGCTTTACCGGCAACCAAATCAAATTTTACAATGCCGGATCGAGCGAATGCTTTGGGGATACCGGCGATCGCCGCGCCGATGAAACCACCCCCTTTCGCCCGCGAAGTCCCTACGCCGTCGCCAAATCCACCGCCTTTTGGGAAGTCGCCAATTACCGAGACGCCTACGGATTATTTGCCTGTTCGGGAATCTTGTATAACCACGAATCCCCCCTGAGGCCCGAACGATTCGTCACCCAAAAAATCATCGCCGCCGCCTGTCGCATCGCCCAAGGGAGTCCGGAAAAACTGCATTTAGGGAATATTTCCGTGCAACGGGACTGGGGATATGCCCCGGAATATGTGGAAGCGATGTATTTAATGATGCAGCATCCCGACCCCGATGATTACGTCATCGCCACCGGCGAGACCCACAGTTTAGAAGAATTTGTCGTCACTGCCTTTGACTGCGTGGGGCTAGATTGGCAAGACCATGTAACTACAGATGTGAGCCTGTACCGCCCCACGGATATCGCGATCGGGAAAGCCAACCCCGCCAAGGCAAAGGAAAAACTCGGATGGGAGGCGACATCGAAAATGAAAGATGTGGTGCGACAAATGGTGGAAGCGCGGATGGCTTCTTCCCAATGATTAACAGCAATTCTTGACAAATTTTGACCAAAGATAGCCGAAATTTAAGATTTCAACTGCCATAAATTTGACAAAATAGCAGAACAGGACTAAAAAAGCCAATCCGATGGTAGCCGATCGCCCACCACCCCAGGGAAAATTTACCCTGTAGGGTTTGTAGTGGTCCACCCCCACCCCGAACGGAAATTTTCCCGCTACCGCAATGGTGCCGGGAGAAAATCAGGTCAACCGGGCACCCTAAAAGTATAGGGAATTGCGGCCTATTCGGCTTCCTCGGTGCTGCTTTTATTGTGGCAGGCATTTTGTCAGGAATTGCCACGAGATTGTAATTGGGACAGAGACAATGACTATTGCAACAATTAATCCCGCAACGGGAGAAACGATAAAAACCTTTGAGGCGCTCAGCGATCGCGAGATAGAGGAAAAACTGGCAACCGCGCAAACCGCCTTTGAAAGTTATCGGCGCATTCCCTTTGCCCAAAAAGCCAAATGGATGAATGCCACAGCGGAGGTTTTGGAAAAAGACAAACAGCGCTTTGGCAACATCATCACCCAAGAGATGGGGAAAACCTTATTTTCCGCGATCGCCGAAGTGGAAAAATGTGCCCTGGTTTGTCGCTACTATGCCGACAATGCAGAGAAATTCCTCGCCGACGTCCCCGCCGAAACCGATGCCAGTTCTAGCTTCGTGCGCTATCAACCCCTCGGCGTGATTCTGGCGGTGATGCCCTGGAATTTTCCCTTTTGGCAAGTGTTTCGTTTTGCCGCACCGGCCCTGATGGCGGGCAATGTCGGTATCCTCAAACATGCATCCAACGTTCCCCAGTGCGCCCTCAACATTGAAGAGATATTTTTGGAAGCCGGAATTCCAGATGGTGCTTTCCAGACATTGTTAGTAAGTGCTGACAAAGTGGCAAAAATAATTGCCGACGATCGCGTGAAAGCCGCCACACTCACGGGGTCGGAATTTGCCGGGGCAAGTTTGGCCGAAAATGCCGGGAAACAAATCAAGAAAACTGTTTTAGAATTAGGAGGGAGCGATCCGTTTATTGTAATGGAAAGTGCGGATCTAGAAACAGCGGTGCGTACCGCGACTACAGCTCGAACCATGAATAATGGCCAATCCTGTATAGCAGCCAAACGGTTTATTCTCGCCGAAGCGATCGCCGATGAATTCGAGCAACGCTTAACCGAGTCCTTTAAAGCGTTGCGCGTGGGAGACCCAATGGATCCGGAAACCGATATCGGGCCACTGGCGACCCCAGACATCCAGAACGATTTAGACCAACTGGTGCAAACCTGCATCCAGAAGGGGTCGAACGTTTTAGTCGGCGGATCTGCATGGCGCGATCGTCCCGGAAACTTTTACCCGCCCACCATATTAAAGGACAATCCCCCCGGATCGCCGGCGTATGACGAAGAATTTTTCGGTCCGGTGGCCCTGGTATTCCGCGTCTCTGGAATTGACGAGGCGATCGCCCTGGCAAATAACAGTCCGTTTGGTTTGGGTGCGAGTGCTTGGACCGCCAACTCCGACCAACGCGATCGCTTCATTAACGAACTCGAAGCCGGTGCCGTTTTTATCAACGGCTTAGTCAAATCCGATCCCCGCTTGCCCTTTGGGGGCATCAAGCGGTCCGGATACGGACGAGAACTCAGCATCCAAGGCATTCACGAATTTGTGAATATCAAAACCGTGTGGGTGAAATAACCTTTTTTGTCGATCGCGCCGGGTTGGGGTGGCTAGCCATCTTTTACCAACTCCGACCAACGCGCAACCCCGATCCACCCACCATCAACCCCGAATTAATGTGAGGTCAATCGTTATGGGCGAAATGAACACCGCCGAACTGCTCGTTCAATGTTTGGAAAACGAAGGCGTGCAATATGTCTTCGGATTGCCCGGAGAAGAAAACCTGGAAGTGCTCAAAGCCATGAGCAACTCTTCCATTCAATTTATTACCACCCGCCACGAACAAGGCGCAGCCTTCATGGCAGATGTATATGGACGCCTGACTGGCAAAGCCGGCGTCTGTCTGTCCACCTTAGGACCGGGTGCCACCAATTTAATGACCGGCGTCGCCGATGCTAACCTGGATGGTGCCCCCCTGGTGGCGATTACCGGCCAAGTGGGCACGGACCGAATGCACATCGAATCCCATCAGTATTTAGATTTGGTGGCCATGTTAAAACCCGTCACCAAATGGAACGCCCAAATCGTCCGTCCCAGCATCACCCCCGAAATCGTCCGCAAAGCCTTCAAACGGGCACAAACCGAAAAACCCGGGGCAGTCCACATCGACGTTCCGGAAAATATTGCCGCCATGCCAGTGGAGGGACATGCACTCAACAAAGATAATCAAGAAAAGAGTTATGCCTCCTATCAAAGTTTGAACGAAGCGGCGACAGCCATTTCTCGCGCCAGCAATCCCGTAATCTTGGTCGGAAATGGTGCCATTCGCGCCCATTCCGCCGCCGCCCTGACCGAATTTGCCACCCGGTTGAAAATTCCCGTCACCAACACCTTTATGGGCAAAGGCGTGATTCCCTATACCCATCCCCTCGCGTTATGGACCACCGGCTTGCAGCAGCGCGATTATATCACTTGCGCCTTTGAAAAAACCGATTTGGTGATTGCAGTGGGGTACGATTTGATTGAATATTCCCCGAAAAAATGGAATCCGGAAGGGAAAATTCCGATTATTCACGTGAGTGCAACCCCCGCAGAAATCGACCGCAGCTACATCCCAATGGTGGAAGTAGTAGGCGATATTTCCGATTCCTTAATGGAAATTTTGCACCGCAGCGATCGCCAGGGCAAACCCACCCCCCACGCCTGCGAATTGCGAAGCGATATCCGCGCGGATTACGAACAGTATGCCAATGATAACGAGTTTCCGATTAAACCGCAAAAATTGATTTACGATTTGCGGCAAGTGATGGGACCGGAAGATGTGCTGATTTCCGATGTGGGCGCGCATAAAATGTGGATCGCCCGTCACTATCACTGCGAACGTCCGAATACTTGTTTGATTTCAAATGGATTCGCGGCGATGGGCATTGCCATTCCCGGCGCGATCGCCGCTAAATTAGTCCATCCCGAACGCAAAATCGTCGCCGCTACCGGTGATGGCGGATTTATGATGAACTGCCAAGAATTGGAAACCGCTTTGCGCGTGGGTACCCCTTTCGTGACGATTATTTTTAATGATGGCGGTTACGGGTTGATTGAATGGAAGCAGCAAAATCACTACGGCGAGTCAGCATTTATTAAGTTCGGCAATCCCGATTTTGTCAAACTCGCCGAAAGCATGGGGTTGAAAGGCTATCGCATCGACTCCACCGAAGCGTTTATTCCCACCCTGAAAGAAGCTCTAGAGCAAGAGGTGCCGGCGGTGATCGATTGCCCGGTAGACTACAGCGAAAATATTCGTTTCAGTCAAAAATCCGGTGGCTTGAGTTGTGCGATTTAGTTGCTTGTTTTGGGCCTTTGGTAGAGATTGCGGGTTGACAGCAACCCGCGATCGCCTCAACAATGAATGAGCAACAATTCTCTATCAATTGCGCCCTTGATGAAAATCGCCACTTGGAACGTGAATTCGATTCGCTCTCGCTTAAACCTAGTAACCGAATGGTTGCAGGAAAACCCCGTTGAAGTGCTCTGCTTGCAGGAAACTAAAGTGGTGGATGCGGATTTTCCCCGATCGCCTTTCAAACAGTTAGGCTATCACCTTTATATCTCCGGCCAGAAATCTTACAACGGGGTGGCTATTTTTAGCAAATCGCCCCTACAGGATGTCAGCACCGGCTTTTCCCCAGTTCTCGGTACTCCCGCCACTGAGTTCGATAGCCAAAAGCGCGTCCTCACTGGCATGTGGGGCGATATCTGCATTGTCAATCTCTACGTCCCCAATGGCGCTTCTGTGGGTAGCGACAAATATGCCTACAAACTCGATTGGCTCGCCCACCTGCGCGACTATCTCAAATCTCTGCTTGACAAAACGGCAAATATCTGCATCTGCGGCGATTTTAATATCGCCCTGGAAGATAAGGACTTGCACAAAATCCCCAAACCTAAAGATATTATGGCCTCTCCCGCCGAACGCGACGCCCTGCGTCAGGTATTAGAGTTAGGGTTTGCGGATGCTTTTCGCAAGTTCACCGATGCTGACGGTCATTATAGCTGGTGGGATTACCGCGCCGGTTCGTTTCCGCGCAATAAAGGGTGGCGCATCGACCATCATTATTTAACCCCGCCTTTGTACGACCGCGCGATCGCCTGCACTATCGATGTCGCCCCGCGCAAACTCCCGAAACCCAGCGACCATACCCCGGTGATTTTAGAACTCGCCAACGACTCGGTAGGGTAAACGCAGCCGCAATTTATCTCGTTCCTAGACCCTCCTGGGAACGAGTCTCAATCGGCGGCCACTTTCTCCCGAGGACTTGACAAAAAAAAGGCGATCGCATATAATGAAGCCGTGGCGGCAAGCAGGGC
>NZ_JAJENT010000449.1:0-1893 GCF_035615515.1 Phormidium sp. CCY1219 | reverse complement strand
TTTGTCAACCCATTGCCTCAACAAAAAATCGGCATGATGGGAATTTGCCGTAGGGACAAGGCAATGCCTTGTCCTGACAATCCTTACAACTTCCTCGCCATTGAAGAAGCGATCGCGATCGACAATTAATTCACCACTTGAGCGCTGTGACTGCGCGGATCGGTGGGGGTTGATTTTTTAGGGGTTCCCGATTTATCGATCGCAGATTTTTGACCGGTTGCTTTTGCATAAGGTAAAGGTTCGCCGGCGACTAACGCATCTAAATTCTGTGCCATTACATCGCGCGGAATTTCCCCGATCGCCGAAGCGATCGCTTCCCCATTGCTTCCCAAAAACACGAAATGCGGAATACCATCCACGCGATATTTCGTCAGTTCTGGCAACCACTTACTATTATCCACATTCAACATCACAAAATTAACATTGCCCTCATACTCCTGTTCCAGTTCCTTAATTTCTGGTGCCATTGCCATACAGCTCGTACACCAATTGGCATAAAATTCCATTAGAGTGGGATTGCCATTTTCTAGAGCCACCTCTAGGGGCATAGACTCCGACGCCAAATCCGTCAGGGAAACGTTGCGCGCTTCAGTTCGCAATCCGAGGAAAATCGCCACACTCAGCACAGTTGCTGCGAGGACGATTAATAAATTTCTCAACTGATTGACCACCGAGGAGGTGGATTTGTCCGGTAAATTTGCACTCATCAGATAGTAACTCGCCAATTATTACAAACTAATTCTATTGTATTTCAACCCAGCGCCACCGAGAGCGCACCCCTTGCATGTGTCGCTCTGCGAGAGGCGGGGATTGAAGAATTTTCCGGGCAATCGGAGGGATTCGAGATTGCCCCACCCTAGTCAATCGCGCTGAATCGTGCTAGAATACAAAATTAAAGAAAAGTTTTTTGGCATTGCCAGAAATGAAAATTGGCAGGTGGGGTGTAAAAGAGAGACCGGATGGAACCCAACCTGCGCGATAAATTGCCGAGTTTAGAATTAATACAGAAATAATCCAGATGCTTTTGCACTTGATTTAACCCTATCGGAGTTTTGCCGTGAAGAAACGAGTCACTTTGACGTTCCCAAAACGCTCGATCCAGATGCCAATTACCTATCGGTTGGCGAAGGATTTTAATGTAGCGGCTAATATTATCCGCGCCCATGTTGCCCCGAATCAAATTGGCACTTTGGTGGTGGAATTATCGGGGGATATGGATCAGTTAGAATCGGCGATTGATTGGATGCGATCGCATGATGTTTCCGTATCTCTCGCCAGTCGCGAAATTTTAATTGACGAAGAAAGTTGCGTTCACTGTGGACTTTGCACCGGGGTATGTCCCACGGAAGCGCTAACCCTTCATCCAGACACCTTTGAGCTAAACTTTACCCGATCGCGCTGTATAGTCTGCGAACAGTGCATTCCCACTTGTCCCGTACAAGCCATTTCCACCAATCTTTAACTATCCGCTGGGTCGTAAATGCAGCTAAATCAATGCGGAAACGCTGCTGAAGCACCACGGAGTTCGCCAGCGCGCCGCCGATAGTGGGCGAATCCGTCAACTATCGCTAATTATTAATTTGTAATTGAACGTCACCAATTGACGATAAAAAATCGCCTAGGGGCAAATCACCGAGAGAGGGAGGGGTGATTCCGTCGAGGACAAGCATTTGCACGGGCGATCGCCCTATTCCCGATGAAAGGCACAAGGAATCTGTGATAGGTTATAATCAGAATCATTGGTGCGATTCGTTCCTGCCAAAAGTCAAGGAAAATCTCCGAAACGTGGGCAGGGTAAGGTTCCAAAAGGGCCTTAACAACTGAATGTCGATGGTGGTGAAAGCCCACCCCATGAAGTGTGTCATGTGAAAGCACCTCCCCCACGGTAGCGAC
>NZ_JAJENT010000448.1:0-109738 GCF_035615515.1 Phormidium sp. CCY1219 | reverse complement strand
GCCGGATGAGGTGAAAATCTCAAGTCCGGTTCTGAAGACGAGTAGTTCTGGTGACGGAATTGCTTAGTTTAACACTTTTATGGAAATTCTGCGCGACAGTGCGCTTTATGCGCCGACGTTTGATAAGAAGTTGTCGCGGATGAGCGATCGCAACTTCGACAATCCCAATTTTCCCACTAAGCACCTGCTCAAGGATACGGATTTATTTCTGGCAGAAGCGCGGGCGATCGGACTGGAAGTGGCGGGTCTGGAAGGGGTCAGAGAAATTATCAGTATGGCCATCGATCGCGCTTTGTCCGATGCGGATTACTCGGCGTTATTTAATGCGGTGAATCCTCCCACTGAGGAAAGCTGAGGGAGCAACCACTCTGCCCCGGGGTCAGGGTCGGGGGTTGGTTCGGACTGCAGCGCTCGGAGGTGGGGGATGTTGGATTGGCACTCCACCGCGCCGGATATCCCGGGCGCTTTGCCCGCCTGAGATTCCCCCAACCGGGGTGGCGATTAAAACCTTGCCCTCGGAAACACCGTGGCGGTAAGGTTGGCCGATATATTTCAAGTTGACAATAGTTTATAGCCAATGGTGGGGGAAGCGTCCTCGCCAGAAGTGGCTTTTTTTTGTAAACTTATGTAAAGTCAGGCTAAAAACTTTTAAGTATGAATACGCCGATTCTCTCCTCGACCTTTTTATTGACCTTGTTGCTGGCGGTGGGGTTGTTTTTCTTTATTCGGGCGTCGGTGAAAGACCGAACGGAACAACTTACCTTTGTGTCTGATTCTCCGGAAGATTCGATTTTGGAGGAACTGCAAACCTATTTCGATGGGCGATCGTACCGGGTGGCGACGGTGGATGCGGCAGATCGTCAAGTCACCTTTGAAGGATTCGTGCGTCCCAGTTGGTTTTTGGCGATTTTTTTGACCCTACTGGCGGCGGTGGGGATGCTGTGCCTTGGGTTGGTATTGTCTATGCTGCTGCCCCAGGGGGGGAATTTGTTTCTCGGGTTGATTGTTTTATCGCCCCTGGCGGGAGTGTTCTACTGGAAAAATGCCGGTCGAACCGAGCAGGTGCGGCTGAAAGTAGAAGCCAATCCCCAAAGCGAATCGAAGGAGTCGCAAAATTTAATTACGGTGACGGGTCATCGCGACGAACTGGCGGTCCTCAAGCAAAACCTGGGATTGCCTTCTGCCTGAGTCGGGGCGATCGCGAATCAGTTCGCCCCATTCAAACGAGAGGCGCTTGAATGGGGCGAACTTTATATTATAGCACGATCGTACCCAGCCAACCGATGTTTTTTCGGCATAGCTTCCCGATCGCCGCCCGCCAAGGGTAAGAGAGTACCCGTTGTCAGGGCAATTGCGGATTAAAATTCGACCCGGGTGCGATCGCTCCCCTTTTAGTGGTAAACTTGCCACTGCGGACAAATCGATTCGCGATCGGGTCATCGAAGCACGGAAACCCGAGCGCGCTTGCGGGACGACTATGCTCCCACACTGAACCTGGGGGAGTTTCGCCCCCACGGGATGTGGTTGCGATGGGGTTGCACCGAGGGTCGAGTCTGCAAAAGAGTTTCACCACCGCATCGCTGCGGCTTTGCGGAGGTTATCCCCCAAAACCGATGATTGGCGTGCGGTTTATTTGGAATTTTTGCATAGCGGTATTCACGGAATACGGTATTTACGGAATCCCGAAATTTGTGAAAATTGTGGATAAGCGATCGCCACCCAAATGCAGAGTCACCGCGCGATCGCACACCCTAGGGGTCGTCACCGCGCTCCCACTCCAGAAGGCGATCGATTATCTCACCCGGTTTCTTTCAACCGCTTCGGGTGGCACTTTCCAGAGCCACTGCCGGGGTTGGCTGTGGTTGCTGCTGTTGCTGCTTCTGTGCAGAGGGGTTTACTGGCTCAATGAACTTTAAACTGGGGAATAAGAAATGGTTCTCTTCCACATATTGAGCGCCAAATAGCCCTTTCTCTGCCCAAAAATATCGATCGGTGGTATGCTCGTTGCGCTTGACTAACAGCAAAGCGGGGGGGACAATGCCTTCTGCTTTGATGAAATTACGAGCCGCTGTCACTGGTTTATATTCACCACTTTCGATACTATATTGAGGCACTTGTTCGAGAATTCTTCGCCCTTCTTGGCGGCGACGACTCTTACGCTTACGTCTCCTTGCCAAAATCCTTACCTCCTATTTTAGCCGACGGGTGTAGTGATAGTTACAAAAGCCGAGGTAATTATATCGCCCTTGATAAAAAAAATCAATCCCCTTACAATCTGGCAATATAAAAGCTCCAATCCCTTGTCTATCAATGGAGCTGCGCCTTCGATCCTACCAGAAGGGGGGGGAAAGGGTGCCAGGTATTTACAAAAATAAAAATTTCTTTACAAAACTACATAATTAGTCGGTCAATTTTTGGGGAAGCGATCGCCCCTGGAAGCCACTCTAGAAGGCATTCGGAGGCGATCGGGGAGGGGAATTGCCTCGGGGATGGAAAAATAAAATAACTGGGAGCAGAAGAATTGAACGAGCCAGGTCACAGAAACGGCGATCGGCCTGTGGAGGTGTACAACTAGGGTAGATTTCTGCCAACATGTACTCAAGCGGACTCTGCCGATGCCCGGTGAGAGCCGCCTCTGCCATATCGGTGAATGCGGTTCATCGGCGAGAGCCGAGGGCCAATGAAGTTGCGTGAAAAGGAATTCCATCAACAGCATGTTCGTGCCTGCCAGTTCAGAATTTGTGGCACTGTGTAAATCGCAGATTGCCTTACTCACCCAAGGGCTAGGCTCTAGCTTGAGCGTAGTGTATTTAACAGAAGAACTGGTAGAGGGAAACGGAGCCAAGCTCATTCCGGTGGTCGCCTATCCGGAAACAGCCGTGGTTTGGGAAGACAATCTCGCCTTGCCCATCAGCCCGGAAACCAGTACGGAGGACCCCAAGGATTCCTCGGCAGAAGCAGACAACTCCGAGGCAGAGGAAAACCCCAGCCTCCAGAACGCGAGGGGCTTGCGTTCTGCTACCCCGACGATGCCCGTGAACGTGCCCCTGGTGGAATCTCTAGAAAGTTGGAACGAACAGAACCTGCCATTTGATGCAGATCCCGAAGAAAAGGGACTGGTGCGAAATCGACAAATGGTCTTACCCCTGATCCACGATGGGGTAGTGATGGGGCTGCTGGTCACCAGTCGCGAAGACCGCGCCTGGAACGAGGGGGAACGCAGCCAGATCGAGCGCATTGCCCACACGATCGCGATCGCCTGTTTGCTCGACCGCCGTCAAAGCTGGTTGGGAGAGCAACTGCGCGAACAGCAGCGCCAGGAAGCGGAACGACACGAATTGCTCGATAACCTGCTGCATCAACTCCGCAGTCCCCTAACCGCCTTACGCACCTTTGGCAAACTGCTGCTCAAGCGCTTGCTCGAACCGGATCCGAACCGTCAGTTTGCCACGAGCATTTTGCGCGAGAGCGATCGCGTGCAAGAACTACTGCAACAAATGAATGAAGCGATCTTCCTGGGGCGGGAAGAATCGATTCCGGATATGAACCGCGACGCCCCCTATCAACCCCCCAGACTGGAGCGGCGATCGCCCCAATTGCTGCTGCCGGCGTCGGGTCTGGAAACCTGCTCGGTTCCGGAGGTGTTAGAGCCGTTGCTGCTTTCCGCCCGGGCGATCGCCAGCGATCGCGGCTTGCAATTAGACGTGGAAATTCCCCCCTCGGTGCCGCCAGTGCGCGCCAACCCCCGCGCCCTGCGCGAAGTGTTGAGCAATCTGATTGACAATGGGTTGAAATATACGCCGGCTGGGGGTCGGATCGCGATTCATCTGGGACAACAGCGCCACCACCATGACCGAGCGCAACTGGCGATCGCCATCAGCGACACCGGACCGGGCATTCCCCCGGAAGATTTAGAGCATTTATTCCAGCGCTATTATCGCGGCGTCCAGGCCCAGGGCGATATCCCCGGCACCGGCTTGGGTTTGGCGATCGCCCGGGAACTCCTCCGGGATATGGACGGCGACATCGAGGTGTTTAGTCCCGCTAAACCGGAATTCCTCCCCACGGACTCCGCCACGACTCCCTCATCCTCCCCCGCCCCGGGCACCACGTTTATCGTCTGGTTGCCCATCGAAACCCACGCTTAACGGTTCTGGGGAATTATGGGTAGGGTGGGCAATGCCTACCCTCCAATTGCCCTGGAGTGCAATGACCCGCGAATTTGCACCAGTTGGCAGACGTTGGAAACTAGGAATTTATCATATTTCTGACCCAGTTAGATGTGAAGCTTTACGGATTTCAATGGTTTTTCTCCCTTTCGTCTTTGCGATCGCCTTGGCTTTGGTGCATATTTTTGCCGGCAAGCTCCTGTTTCTGGAAACGATTCCCCGCAGTCGGTGGTTGTCCCTTGCGGGGGGAGCATCGGTGGCGTATGTCTTTATTCATATTTTCCCGGAACTCAACCAAGGACAAGTCACTCTCGAACGGGTAGACAATGCGATCGTCAATTATTTAGAACACCACGTTTATCTCATGGCGTTACTCGGGTTTGGGATTTTTTACGGACTGGAACGAGTGGCGGCGGCATCGCGACAAGAAAAGCAAAAGCAGGGATCGGCAGATTCCACCACTGAGGAAGTGTTTTGGCTGCATATCAGTTCGTTTGCGGTTTATAATGCTCTGATTGGTTATCTGCTGCTGCACCGAGAAGAACCGGGGGTGTGGAGTTTATTGGTGTTTTTTGTGGCGATGGCACTGCATTTTCTGGTGAATGATTTTGGTTTGCGAGACCATCACAAGCACAGCTATCGGCGCATCGGACGCTGGGTGCTGGCGGCGGCGGTTTTAGTGGGTTGGGCAATTGGCAGGGCCACGGAAATTTCCGAACCGGCGATCGCGGTGCTGTTTGCCTTTTTAGCCGGTGGAATTATCCTCAACGTGTTGAAAGAAGAACTCCCGGAAGAACGGGAAAGTCGTTTCTGGGCATTTGCGGCGGGTGCTACTACCTACGCCGCATTGTTGTTGGTGATTTGAAAGGGTTTTCCTGGGGAAAATTCCCTCCCGAACTTGAGGCGAATGCCACCGGATGCCTTCTTGTGCCCGGGGTGACATCTGCGAGAAAATTCTACTCTCTGGGTAGGGAAAATCAGGCCAAGCGGGAAGAATTTCGGGAAGATGACCCGCGCGCAACAGCAGATTTCTGTTTGATTACTCGGTAGAAATGGCGAGAAACGGGTTTTGGCGCTGTTGTTTTTTTGGAAAAAAGGAAGGGGCTAAGGTTTGGGTGGCGGAGCTAAAAAATTGGGGAATTGACAAGGAAAAGTCAGGAGTAGAGAACAGTGGGGGTTGGGAAAATTACGAATTAACAATTACCGGGGTTGGAGTGGGAAAGGGATTCTGGGCGATCGCCGGAACCTGCAAGCAACAGGGCGATAAAATTGGTTGTAAAATTTTTTTTCGGCACTCAAATGGTGCCTGGGGAGATTTATGCCTCCGATTTTGCAGAAATTTGCGCTAAATCAGCCTTGAGATAGATGCGAAGTTGCTAAGACAAACGAATTTAAGAGGGGAAGGTGAAGGGAGAAGATTTTCTAAAAAACCGGAAAGGTATGCTGGGCCAGTGTTTCAGAGAAAAAAGAAAAATTCCTTGGGGAAAATGGAAGTTGGAGCTATGATGTAGTTTGTTCTATCTATAGAGGTATGTCCTTCGGGTTTAGGTGCCGGGGATGGGAAAATTTTGTCCCGAATCCGAGCGGAATTTGAGGGGTGGATGGGTTCAAAGGGTTTTCACTCAGCTCGTTTGAAGCTAAGCACCCTCTCCCGGGAGAGCGAGCGAACTGTCACGAAATCTCTATATAGAGATGGTGAAGGAATTGGTATTCAATGCTACATTAGAAACACGGTCAATCAATGTAGCCGAGAATACTTTTTACCAATGAATGAATGAATGAGGAGGTCCTGTTTTGCTACCTATCTACATAATTCCCTTGGCAATTGCACTAGGTGCATTTTCGATTTACAGACATGCATCGGAAGAAACGGTGGGCGTCATGGCGATGACGATCGCGAGTATTTTGGTAATTGTCGGTTTAATCCTGGCACCTTGGCAACTTCAGTTTGTGGGCGTTTTAGCCCTGGTTATGGATAGATTCGATTTGTTAAACGCAAGAGGATAAAGATGGCGATCGTCCAACAGCGGACATTGATGTGGAAAGACCATAGGCGCGTAGAGGCTAAACGACCTTTCGCCCTATTGGCCTTGGCGCTTCGAGAGTTTCAGGTAGCAGGCGCTTTCATATCGGGGTGTGCCTATACGATGTGGCAATGACGCGAACTGATGCGCGTTTCTCGTGGGAGAAATCGGGAGATGCCACGGTGCGAAAAAAGATTGAGGTCGGTTAGGAACTTTTACCCAGAATCATTATTATTTGCGAGAGGCAAACGGTAGAACGAGATTGCCAAAACCTCGGGATTGTCGATGCAGAGGTGGCGATCGCGTATTTTTTGTTGCCGGAAATTATTTTTAAGGAGAGATAGACCCTGCTTCTATGTCGGGCGAGGAGAAAAGTTGTTGCTGTTTGTATAAAACTTTCAGCTTGCCACCAGCCTGACAAGTTTCTGCTTGTGTATTGTGCGGTAACGCTACACTCAATACGCCCTGACCTCACCGGATAACCTGGGCGATACCTTTTATCGGTTGGATTTTTATATCTTAAGAAGGAACCGCAACTCATCCATTGTTATATTACAACCATTGTTATCAAACCACCCACGAGGCCGTTCCACCCCCTATAGATACCTGACGTGCTACGTATATACCTTTTATCGACATCGTTTTTTATCTAACAATTATATAAACGTCGAGCTGTCGTAGTCCAACGAGTCTTATGTGCGAAAACGCGAGGGTTCCGTGTCAGATTCAGAGTATCGCTGGGGAGATTTTCACTCTGTCATCGGGGTGACGGGATGGTTGGAAAGAATTCAGTTGCCGATCGACCGCCAACCAACTATATTTGTGGGGGACGAAGGAAATTTTATACTAATAGCTTCGGTAAAAGTAAGTGGTCGTTGGCTAACTTAGTAAGAGGGCATGGGGTGCAAATCTGGCGATCGCGAGTCAAAAATCCCGTGCGATCGCCACGCGATCGCACGATAGTCGGGGGTATTTCTCTGTGTAGCGGCTTGTTGCACTGGGGTTTAGACGGTTTTCCAGCCAGCCCAGTGAGAGGAAGAAAAGAAACCGAGGGGGAAATGACTGCACGGGTGAGGGGTTGTTCCAGAGACTTGGGAGGGGAGACAAGCGGAAAGGAGAGACCGAGAAGCGCGCCCGCAATTGTAAAGAATTGTAAAATTTAACAAAAAAAGCTAGAATCATCTAAAAAAATGACCCACAATGAGAAGTTGATTCACTAATCAAGGCAAACAATGCTGAACCAGCAGAACAAAACCCAGGGTTAAATTTTAAGCGGCAATTTATTAATATGATACCCCTGCAACTGACTCTCCAAAACTTTCTCAGCTATCGCCAAGCGACCCTAGACTTCCAGGGATTGCACACGGCGTGCATTTGCGGGCCAAATGGAGCGGGTAAATCCTCCTTACTCGAAGCGATCGCCTGGTCGATTTGGGGCAATAGTCGAGCCGGAACCGAAGACAATATCATCCACACCGGCGAAAAAGAAGTCCGGGTAGATTTTATCTTCCAGACCAACCAACAAACCTACCGAGTGATTAGATCGCGGCAAAGAGGGCACTCCTCCACCCTAGAATTCCAAATTGCCACCGAGCCAATCAATCCAGAAACCACCTTAGAACAGCTTCAATTTCGCCCCCTCACCGAACGGGGATTGCGAGCCACCCAAGAAAAAATTATCAAACAGATTAAACTCGACTACGAAACCTTTGTCAACTCCTCCTATTTGCGACAAGGGAGAGCCGATGAATTCATGCTCAAGCGACCTTCTGAGCGCAAACAAGTCTTAGCCACCGTGCTGCGACTGGATGCCTTTGAAGAACTCGCCGATCGCGCCAAAGAGCGATCGCGCGAAGCCAAAGGGCAAGTGCAACTGCTCGAACAGAGCGTCGCCGCCACCCAAGAGCAACTGCAACAAGAACAACAACTCGAGCGGCAACTCGAAGGCGTAGAAACCCAACTCAAAGACCAACAAGAACAGACCCATCGCCAGCGAAAAGAGCTGCAAGAACTGCAAGATAGACAGCTCGTGCGGCAAAACTGGCAGCAACAAATTGCAGCAAACCAGTTGCGAGAAAAACAACTGCGCGGCGAGAGCGATCGCGTCAAACAAGACGTTCGCAACACTCAGCGGCGCTACCAAGAACTGGAAGCCTTATTAAAACAAGAGCCAGAAATTAAAGCCGGGTACGAAGAATTTTCCCGACTACAAGCTCACGAAGAAAGCCTTGCCGGCAAATTCCAAGCTTACCAAGAGGCGCAGCAACAGCGGCAAAACCTGCAAGAAAACTTCCGGCAATATTTATCCACCACAGAAGCCAAACGCGCGGCGATCGCCGCCCAATACGACGCCCTGTTACAACAGGAACGGGAGTTGAGCGAAACCCTCGCCCAAGGGGCGGACATAGAAGCCGGCATGGTAAAATTGCAGCAAGCGCGGGTGCGCCTTGCCGATATAGAGGAATTGGAGAGCCGAGCCACCCCGTTAATCCAGCGCCAGCAAACCCTACAGAGCCAACTCGATCGCACTCGCGCCCGCCTGAGTGCGCGCTTAGAAGAAATTGCCGGTCAGATGCACCGCCTGCAGGTCGAGCAACAAAATAGCTACGCCCTAGAGGAAGCCCTCACCCAACTCGCCATCGATCTAGACGAACTGGAGAAAAAGCGCGTTTATCAACAGCGAGTGCGGGAAAAAGGACTAGAGCGCCGTAATTTCATGGAGCGACTGAAAGCGCATCAGCGAGATTACGAAGGGCAGTTAGGACAGATCGACCAAAAAATCCAGATGTTGCAGGTACCCGATGCCATTTGTCCCCTGTGCGATCGCCCGTTGGGAGAACATGATTGGGATGTGGTGCTGCACAAACATCAAACCCAACAGCAGGATATCATCAATCAGATGTGGGTAGTGCGCGAGCAACTAGCAACCAGCGATCGCGAAATTTCCATTTTGCGGGAAGAATATCGACAATTAGAGGCACAATTAAAGCCGTATAATAGCCTTAGAGAGCGGCGGGGACAACTGCAAGCCCAGATAGAGGCCACCTTTGCTGCCCGAGAGCGCCTGGAACAACTGGCGTGGGAGAAAGAGGAATTAGAGCGATCGCTGCATACAGGCGCATATGGCGGGGAATTATACGCCGAACTGCAAGCGGTGACGCGCAGTTTAGAAGACCTCAACTATAACGAGCGAGATCGTGCCTTAGCGCTCAACGAAGAAAAGCGCTGGCGCTGGGCGGAAATCAAACAAGGACAATTGCAGCAAGCGCAGCGACAAATGGAGCAACTGCAACAGCGCAAGCCCAAATTAGAAGGGCAAATTGCCGAATTAGAAATCCAATTAGAGCGTGCCCGCACCGACTCGGAATTGCAGCGAGAACTCGAACAGCTCGATCGCCACATGGAGGAGATCGGCTACGATGGGCGGGAACATCAAGAGACCCGCGTCGCCCTGAGAAAGGCACAGGTGTGGTGGGGGCGGATGGAAGCCTTGCGACAAGCGCAGCAGCAATTTCCGCAAGAGCAGCAACGCCTAGAGGAACTCGAGAGCCGATTGCAGGAACGGGAGAAGGAGCGCCAAACCCTGAGCGAACAGCGAGAGAACTTGGATTGCCAGCTTCAGGAAATCCCCGATGCGGGCGATCGCATCGCACAGTTAGAACAGAGTCTCGAACGACTGCAATCGTCGCGGGAGGGGCTGCTCTCCACCCAGGGAAGGCTACAACAGCAGCAACAGCATTTTGCCCGCGTGAAAGCCCAGCACGAGCAAAAGCGGCGTCAGCTCGAAACCGCCCGTCGCAACGTGAGAGTTTATGGGGAACTTGCCACCGCCTTTGGGAAAAATGGCATTCAAGCGCTAACGATTGAAAACGTGCTGCCCCAATTGGAAGCCGAAACCAATCAGATTTTGGCGCGTTTGAGTTTGAATCAATTGCACGTTCAGTTTATTACGCAACGGGCAAGCCGCACGCGCAGCAAGAAGAAATCCAGCAAGCCGATCGATACGTTAGATATTTTAATTGCCGATGCTCGGGGGACGCGCCCTTACGAAACCTATTCGGGAGGGGAAGCGTTTAGGATTAATTTTGCGATTCGGTTAGCATTGGCGAGATTGTTAGCACATCGTGCGGGAACGGCTTTGCAGATGTTGATTGTGGATGAGGGATTTGGCACTCAGGATCGGGAAGGATGCGATCGCTTAGTGGCGGCGATTAACGCGATCGCCCCTGAATTTGCCTGTATCCTCACTGTCACCCATATGCCACAATTTAAAGAAGCATTTCAAGCACGCATTGAAGTGTGCAAAACTCCCAACGGCTCTCAATTGAGTTTGTCGATTTAAGTGCAACGATCGCGCCTTTGCGCGGGCCATCGGCGATCGGGAAGGGAGTGGGTCGAAGTCCCTCCCTTCGATCGCCAGGAGTGATGGTTGCAAAATGGCAGCGGATACCCTTGACAATTTGGGGAAAATATGGTATGAAAACAGCACCGGGAAAAAAGCGATCGCCGCTTCACCATCCCGCGCCGATTGAGAAGCCATCCCAGAGACGGGCAACAAATCGGCTGCAATCGTCTTGGAACAAGCCCCCCGAGTGTTTTCAACCGTTAATTTAGCTTTCCCAGACAGCGCCGAGGGGCATACTATTGAGGAACAAGAATACATTTGTCCCAACCCCACAGGGGGTTACGTCGCCGCTTATCGTAGTTCCTCCCTATGAGTGTTTTGCATCTGCCCTTTCTTTTACCCTCGGTTGCGCCAGAGTTGCTCCACCCAGAATTGACCCTGCTGGTGGTGGGGATGGTTCTGGGTGCCACATGCACGTTGATGAGCCTGCTGCTGGCGAAACGCGCCCGTCTCGCCTGGGGAAAACGCCCCCCTGGGGACGCCCCGGAAAAACAGTTAGCCTTTCTGCAAACTGCGATCGATGCCATTCCCGTGCCCATATTTTACAAAAACACCGCCGGCATCTATCTGGGGTGCAATCGCGCCTTTGCCAGTAATTTGGGTTTAACCCCCGAACAGATTGTGGGAAAATCGGTGTACGATCTCGCTCCCGAGTCCTTAGCCGAGAGCTACGATCGCGCCGATCGCGAGTTATGGGAACGCGGCGGGGTGCAGATTTACGAAAATTCCGTGAGATATGCCGATGGAACCTTGCATGAGGTCTTGTTCCACAAAGCCACATTTTACCATACCGACGGCACCCTAGGCGGATTAGTGGGAACCACCCTCGACATTACCGAACTCAAGCGGACCGAAGCGGCGTTGCGCGAGAGCGAAGAACGATTTCGCTGCTTGTCTGAGGCGACAGAGGAAGGGATTGTCATTCACGACAATGGTATCATCCTGGATATCAACCCTGCCTTTGCAAAGTTAGTCGGCGCAGAGGCGTCAGCGATTATTGGCACCTGCGTACTGGATTACATCGTACCCGAGGATCGCCCGCTAGTGGGCGAGAACATCGCCGCTGAAAACGAGAAACCCTATGAAGTGAGGGGGTTGCGCGTCGATGGTGCAACCCTACCTATTGAAATCCACGGGAAAGAGATTCCCTACAAAGGAAAAACCCTCCGCGTGGCGGCGGTGAGAAACCTCAGCGATCGCAAAGCCGGAGAAATGGCACTGCGCGCCAGCGAGAAACGCTTCCGCACCATCTTTGAAGGAGCGGCGATCGGGATTGGGTTAGCCAGCTTAGAGGAACGAGTATTTGCCAGCAATCGCGCCCTAGAGCAGATGCTCGGATATAGCCGCGATCGCTTAGCCACGATGAGCCTGAGCGAATTCACCCATCCCGAGGATGTAGAATTTGCCCGACAATGCTATCGCGATCTGATTGCGGGAAAGCGCGACAGCTATCAAATCGAGAAACGCTATATCTGTCAAACGGGTAACATCATGTGGGCGCGATCGAGCGTTTCTCTCGTGAGAGACGACGGAGGCGAACCGCACTTTACCATCGTGATGGTGGAAGATATCACCGAAAGCAAGCGCACCGAAGAAGCATTGCGCGAGAGCGAGCGGCGATTTCATGCCATCGTCGAATCCATACCCCTGTCGGTCCTGATTACCCGGCGCGCAGACGCCTGTGTGGTCTATGCCAATCACCACGCCAGCCCCACCTTTGGGTTAGAACACGAAGCCTTAATCGATCGCCCGATGCCCGATTTTTGCTTAGCCCGCAGCGATCGCGAACAATTATATAACGAACTGTTTCGCCAGGGTCATTTGTACAACTACGAATTGCCCTTTCAAAAACGTGATGGCACTTGGTTCTGGGTAGTATTGTCCGCCGTCTTGTTGGAATTTGACCGAGAGGAAGCGATTTTATGGACATTTTACGATATCACCTATCGCGTGCGAGTGGAAGCCATGCTACAGGAGCGATCGCGTCAGAATCAGCTCAGTGCCAAAGTCGGAATAGCCCTCTCTCAAGGGGGAAAGACTTCCCAAATTCTGCACAATTGCACCTCTGCCATTCTCACGCACTTAAACGCCAGCTTTGTCGGAATCTGGACGTTAAATCCGCAAAACCAACTGTTAGAATTAAAATCTGCCGCCGGGGAACAGCCGTCCACCCAGGAATTTGGCGATCGCATCCCCAACGGATTTTCCCTCGTGGGCACCATCGCCCAAACCGGGGTTCCATATATTAGCAAACCCCCGTCCGACGATCGCAATTCCCCGCAAGACCGCTTCGCCCATGAAGCATTTCAGAGGGATGTTACCTCCTGGTCAGACAACCCACCCAAGGAGCCTGGGCCGGGAGAGTCGGGGTGGGAAACTCCGGCCCGGAACCCTTCGCCCTCGCCATCCGGCTCAGAAGCTACCGCCCTGGGCGGATATCCGTTAATTGTAGAAGACCGAACCATCGGCGTGATGGTGATTTTGGGGTCGCAATCCTTCAGCGAGGATATGAATAACCTGTTGCGATGGGTCGCCAATAGTATCGGCGTAGCGATCGAGCGCATCAAAGTGCGAGATGCCCTGCTGTCGCGTCGGGAATCGTTACTATTTCGCCTTGCCAGTCAGATTCGCAATTCATTAGAACTGAGCGATATTTTACAAACTGCGGTAGATGAGATTAAAAGTTTATTGCGCGTCGATCGCTGTTATTTTTTGTGGTGCATGTCCGAGGGCGATCGCTCGCACATCAGCGTCACCCACGAATCCAACAGCGAGAACCTGTGCAGTTCCATCGGGGAATATACCGAACCCGCCCTCGCCTGGGCGATCGAAAAGATCCGCGATCGCGAAATTATTCGCATCGACAACATCGCCGAGTTGGACTCTCCCCTACAAGGGTTTCTCGCCGAACTCGGAATCGTCTCGCAACTGATTTTGCCCATAGAAACCCGCGCCAGTCAGTTTGGGGCGGTGGTATGCGGGCATTGTCAGCCCCGCACCTGGAGCGATAGCGAAGTAGAACTGCTGCGCCCGATGGCCGTTCAATTAGCCATCGCGATCGACCAAGCAGAACTTTACGCCGAAGCTTGCGCCTCAGCATTGAGCGCGCAAACCCAAGCCACCCAACTGGAAGAAGCCTTGCGGAACCTGCAGCGCACCCAAGAACAACTGATGCAAACCGAAAAAATGTCCAGCCTCGGTCAATTAGTGGCCGGCATCGCCCACGAAATTAACAATCCCGTCACCTTTATTACCGGGAATCTCCTGCACGTTCGCAACTATGCTTTAGACTTGCTAGAATTGATTGCCTTCTATCAAGAAGAATATCCCCAGGCGAGCGATGGCTTGCGCGCCAAAGAAGAAGAGATAGATTTTAATTTTCTGCATGAAGATTTGCCGAGATTGTTATCCTCCATGAAAAGCGGAGCCGATCGCATCCACAAAATCGTCTTGTCCCTGCGGAGTTTTTCCCGTCTGGATGAAGCGGAGATGAAATGGGTGGATATTCACGAAGGGTTGGAAAGTACCTTGTTGATTTTACAGCATCGACTCAACGGCATAGAGAATGGGTTTAAAATAGAAGTGGTCAAAGCCTATGGGAATCTTCCCCTCGTCGAATGTTATCCCGGTCAGCTCAACCAAGTGTTTATGAATTTACTCACCAATGCGATCGATGCGTTGGAACGGCGCGATCGCAGCCAAACCCCGCCCCGCATCACCCTTCGCACCGAAGTCGGAACCCCAGGGGCGGAATCGGCGCGGGAAAGCGGGGAATTGCAAACCGAGAATGAAGCAATGATGGCACAAGCTTGTGCTGCGCCATCCACGGTAGATTCCCCCCCGGACATGGGGAATGCCCAACAGTTCGTGACGATTAAGATTGCCGATACCGGGCCGGGAATGACCCCCGAGGTGAAAGCGCGATTGTTCGACCCTTTCTTTACCACAAAACCAGTAGGGGCGGGGACGGGTTTGGGAATGTCGATTAGCTATCAAATTATCGTCAAGCAGCATCGCGGTCATCTCCAGTGTATCTCCGAAGTGGGTCGAGGAACGGAAATGGCAATCGTGATTCCGGTGCGACAAACCCCGTCAGAACGACCGATTAAAAATTAAGAATTAAGCGGGTTTGAGGGGAACGGCATTGTCCGTTTAAAATCGGCATGTCAACCCAACATTCTCTAGCTGAAGCGAAGGGGATGAAAGATTCTCGGAACTTCTTTAGTATTGGAGAAGGCAGTGGCCGTCAAATCATTCACGTCTAACATACAAAACTAGCGGTATTTGCAGGAGTCCAGTAAAAAATGAGTCAGATTGATGCTTGGGTGAGTGGTCTCTACGATCTGCGCCTCGTTGCGCTTTCCATCGCAGTGGCTGCATTTGCCTCCTATGTGGCGATCGCCGCCGATCGCCCAGATGCCGATCGCAGTTCCCACCGATCCCCCCCCGCCTGGATCCTCATCAGTGCCGCCGCCATCGGAGTTGGCATGTGGATCGTCCACGGAATCGCCTTTCTGGCATTTCAGACCCCGCCCCTGGCGACCCCCTCCCTTGACTATGAAATTTGGCCGATAATTCTATCTCTGGTGGTGGCGGTTGCGCTTAGCGGGATCGGGTTGTCCGAACAGCCCGCACAGACCCCGGGTTCCCTGTCTTCGGTGAAAAGTGGATTGTTTTTTGCCTTTGCGATCGCCTTATCGCAATTTTTCCTTCTCCTCGCGAGACAACTGCCCGCCCAGCAAACCCTTAATCTGCCGTTGGTGCTCCTGTCTCTCGCCTTAGCCTGTGGATTATCCGGGTTGGGGTTAACCACTTTTACCCCGGGAAATCGCCGGCAACATTGGAGTAGCGCCTTATTTTTAGCCACCGCGATCGCCGGTAGCCACTATACCAGCCAAGCCGCCATCCATACCGCCGTTTTCCCCCCCTCGGAAACCGGACTAGGACCCGATGCCTTTCCATCTTTTTCCGTCAGTTTAGACACCGCCTGGGCGATTGATGGCTCTTACATCATTATTGCCCTGGTCCTCAGCGCGATCGCCTTAATTGCCCTATCCCTGATGCCCAAATCCGTTCCCGAGGGCACAGACAATCCCCCCCATTCCCGTCCTATCTCCTCAACCTCGGTAGAGGCGCAAAATCTTGCTGCCCTACCTCACCCGCGCCGCGAACCCATTTCTCATTCTCGTCCCTTCGCGGCGGACAATTTGCCGATTCACCTGCATGAAAGTCACCGATTTTTTGCTGCCCTAGACAACTTGCCCGGAGGAATTATCGTCAGCGATCGCGCCGGAGGTATTTTACATATTAGCCTCCAGGTTTTTCACCTGTTCGATATCGAGGTAAATTCTCAAGATATACTGCCCAAAAATCTCGATGATTTCGCTCATATTGTGGCCAACAAAATTGCGGACAAAGAAAATTTTGTTTCTCGAAATCAAGAGATAACGACACAAGGCAAAAGAGTGCTGGAAGACCGATTAGATTTAACAAATGGAACGATTATAGACCGAGATTTTATACCTTTAAATTTGGCAAAACGCCACGGTGCATATTTGTGGATTTATCGGGATGTAACCGAACAAAAAAAGGTAGAAGAGGGGCTACAAAGAGCCGCTTTTTCCATCGCCCATGCCAGCGATGCAGTGTTTTGGGTCGAAGTGAATGGCGAGCTAGTGGATGTGAACGATTCCGCCTGTCAATTGCTTTTATATTCCCGGGAAGAACTGCTGAGTTTAAAAATCCAAGACATCGATGCCAACTTTTCCCGTCGGGAATGGTCGAATACCTGGAACAGCCTGAAAAAACGGGGATATTTTACCGAGGAATCCACCCATCGCCGAGCCAACGGGGAATTGTTGCCCGTAGAAGTGACCTGTAATTTTTTAGAATTTAACGGGCAAGAGTATGTGTGTATTTTTGCGCGGGATATCACCGAGCGACTCACGGCGCAAGCCTCATTGCGCGAGAGCGAAGAACGATTTCGGCAGATGGCGGAAACCATCGATGAAGTGTTTTGGATGACCGATCCGCACAAGAATCAGATGGTGTATATCAGTCCGGCGTATGAGAAAATCTGGGGTCGGAACTGCGCGAGTTTGTATGAAAATCCTCTATCTTTTGTGGAAGCCATCCATCCGGACGATCGCGATCGCATCATGGCCGCCTTTGCCAAACAGATTCGCGGCGAATATAACGAAGAATATCGAATTGTTCGACCCGATGGAGCGGTTCGCATCATTTGGGATCGCGCCTTTCCGATTAAAAATGCCAGTGGAGAAATCTATCGCATCGCCGGGATTGCCGAAGATATCACCCATCGCAAAGCGGCGGAAGCGTCATTGCGCGACAGCGAAGAACGGTTCCGGCAAATTGCCGAAAACGTGCGGGAAGTGTTCTTTACCATTGCCCCAGATGCCAGTGAAATGATTTATATCAGTCCGGCTTACGAAGAAGTGTGGGGGCGGAGCCGGGAGAGCCTGTATAAACACCCCCAATCGTGGATCGAGACCATTCATGCCGACGATCGCCAGCGAGTGGTGGCGGAATTTCAAAGACTGCTGCAAGAACAAGGCAAATTTAGCGAAGAATATAGAATCGTCAGACCCGATGGCTCGATTCGCTGGATTTGGGCGCGCGCCTTTCCGATTTTCAACGAAGCCGGGGAAGTGTATCGCATGGTTGGAATTGCCGAAGATATCAGCGATCGCAAATTCGCCGAAGAAGAATTGCGGCAAAAAACCTCAGAACTGCAAGCCATTTTTGAAGCCTTCCCCGACTTATTCTTCCGCCTAGATGCCGAAGGAAACATCCTGGATTATCGAGCCGGCACCACCTCAGATCTGTACGTGACCCCCGATGAATTCATCGGCCAAAAAGTGCAAAACGTGCTGCCAAAAAGCATCACCCCATCCCTAGACGCCGCGATCGCCCGCACCCTTGCCACCATGAAGTCCCAAAGTGTGGAATATGCCCTACCAATGGACGAAGGCAATCGCTTTTTTGAAGCGCGCGTATTACCCTTTACCAGCGACCCAGACCCTTCCGTATTGGCGATCGTCCGCAACATCACCGAACGCAAGCGGTCCGAAGCCGCCTTGCGCGACAGCGAAATGCGCTATCGCGCCATCATCGAAGACCAAACCGAACTGATCTGTCGTTTCCGTCCCGATGGCACCCTCACCTTCGTCAACGATGCCTACTGTCGTTATTTCCACAAAACCCATTCCGAACTCATCGGTCACAACTTCATGCCGATGATTCCCGACGCCGATATGCATGTGATTCGCGAAAATATGGGCAAAATTTCCCCAGAGCATCCCGTAGTTCATTACGAGCATCGGGTGATTCTAGAGGCCGATCGCATCCACTGGCAACAGTGGAGCGATCGCGGCATCTTTAACGAAAACGGCCAATTAGTCGAAATTCAAGCCGTAGGTCGAGACATCAGCGATCGCAAACAAGCCGAACAAGCGATCGAAAAAGAACGCCGACAACTGCGCCAAATCATTACCAACGCCCCAGTAGCAATGGCCATGTTCGACAAAAACATGCGCTACATGGCTTACTCCCAAAAATGGCTCGCCGACTACGGCTTAGAAAATCGCTCCATTCTCGGTGTGAGCCACTATGAAATCTTCCCCGACATTCCCGCACGATGGAAAACCATCCACCAACAAGCCCTAAAAGGAGAAATCATCTCCAACCCGGAAGATGTCTTCGAGCGCGAAGATGGCTCCCGCTTCTACCTGCGCTGGGCGATTCACCCCTGGCACACCCTCGATGGCGAAGTCGGCGGAATCGTCATGGTCACCGATCGCATCGACCAACTGGTAGAAGCCCGCGAAGGCGCACTCGAAGCCTCCCGACTCAAATCTCAATTCCTCGCCAACATGAGTCACGAAATCCGCACCCCCATGAACGGCGTGCTCGGCATGGTAGGATTGCTAGCCAAAACCAACCTCAGCGGCGAACAGCGCGACTTCGTGCAAACCATCCAAATCAGCGCCGAAAATCTGCTCACCATTATCAACGATATCCTCGACTTCTCCAAACTCGAAGCCGGGGAAATGCAACTCGAAACCGTCGAATTCGATCTGAATCGCTGCTTGGAAGATGTGGCGGACTTGTTAGCCCCACCGGCCCATCAAAAAGGACTCGAACTGTGCTACTCCCTCTATCCCGAAGTTCCGCGACAACTGCGCGGCGATACGGGTCGCCTGCGACAAGTGCTGATGAATTTAATCGGCAATTCGATTAAATTTACCTCCACCGGAGAAGTGGTGGTGCAAGCGTCGTTGCACTCCCAAACCCGCAGTAGCGCCACGATTCGATTTGCGGTGCGAGATACCGGCATCGGCATCGCCGCGCAAGACCAGCACAAGCTGTTCGAGTCATTTTCCCAAGTGGATGCCTCCAGCACCCGGGAATATGGGGGCACCGGCTTGGGATTGGCGATTTGCAAACAATTGGTGGAGTTAATGGGCGGCGAAATCGGCGTGGAAAGCGAACAGGGGGTGGGTTCTACGTTCTGGTTTACCGCCACCTTTGCCAAACTGGAAACCGACGCCGACTATCCGGGTGCCTCTTCCCCCACCCTGACCCTCAAGGACTCTTCCTCCGAGAAATATTCCCTTTCCGGTTTGCGGCTGTTGGTGGTAGATGATAACGAAACCAATCGGCAAATCGTTCGCTATCAGGCGAGTGCATGGGACATGCAGGTGGATGAAGCGAGCAGTGCGGTGTTAGCATTGAGCGCGTTGCGTTCGGCGGTGGCCCTGGGTCGTCCTTACGATTTGGCTATCTTGGACATGCAAATGCCGCAGATGGATGGGGCGATGCTGGCGCGGCAAATTCTCAAGGAACCTTCGTTAAAGCAAACCGCTTTGGTGATGATGACTTCGGTGTGTCATGGAGAAGATGCGGCGAAGTTACAAGAATTGGGTTTGGCGGCATATTTGGTCAAGCCGGTGAAGGAGTCGAAGCTGCAGGAGTGTTTGCGACGGGCGATCGCGGCCCGCTCTTCCCTGCGCTTGGGTTCGGTGTCTGCCAAAACGCCCTCTCCCACACCGTCTCCTTCTACTCCAGACTCGCCTAAACCTAAATCGGTGAAAATTCTGGTGGTGGAAGATAATGTTATCAATCAAAAGGTGGTGCTCAATCAGCTTAAACGGTTGGGCTATTCTGCGGATGCGGTGGCGAACGGTCAAGAAGCCTTGGAGATGCTGGCGCAAATTCACTACGATATTGTATTTATGGATTGTCAAATGCCGATCCTGGATGGGTATCAGGCGACGGGGGAAATTCGCCGTCGGGAAGGCGATCGCCAGCATACGGTGGTGATTGCTATGACGGCTCATGCCATGAAGGGCGATCGGGAAAAATGTCTGGCGGCGGGAATGGATGATTATCTCAGCAAACCGGTGGATTTATCCGACCTCGGCTCTACGATCGAGCGCTGGACCGCTCGCCGCTGTTCTCAGGTGGGAGCGGAAAATCAAGATATGATGGTACAAACTCCAACCTCTTTGGCTCAGGACTCGTCTGCTGCAACCGCCCCGAACCTACATTCCCCAAACTTGGTGGACGTGAAAGCATCTGAAGCGCTACCGGGGCAAACGACCATGAATTTTAACTCTAGTCCTGCCCCTGTGGCTCCTTCACCCACGGAAGAACCCCCTGGATCTGCTGCTGCACCTTGGCCCGCGATCGCGGGCCAAAGTGGAGACGCGAGCGATCGCGTCTCTACCACCGAGCACACCGACAATCAGGCTAGCACTACCAATCTGGAGATTGCTGTGAATTTCGATCGCTTGCACGAAATATCTGGTGGAGATACTGAATTCGAACGCGATATCCTCGAAGCGTTTGTTGAGGATGCCCGCGACAATATCGATCGGCTCAAGTTGGCTCTGGCATCAAATGATTGTACCGCTTTTGAAAATGAATCTCATCAGCTCAAAGGTGCCAGTTCTAATGTGGGCGTGACTTCTATTCAAGATCTCGCCACTACCCTCAATCGTCAGGCTAAAGCTGAAAATCTCTCAAATGCCGCCGAGGGTGTGGAAAAATTATCCCAAATGCTCGAAGAGGTTGAGGTTTATATTACCCACAATCTCTAACAGCGCCATCCTATTTCTGTGGCCGAAAACTCCTTTGACCACAGACCCCTACCTCCGCCCAGACTCTCCCCTGTGACCTCTGGGCGGATGGTTCTATTTTACGAGCTATTTCACGAATTTAATGCCCCTCATCCGGGTTGGATTTGCCCGCCCTCGGGATTGGGGATTGACGAGACCAACCCGGTTTTGTTAGGATATCTTGATTTTCGGTTTCGATCCCAAAGATTTGATTAACAAATGTCAAAAATTCATCTCCCTGTTGTACCCTAGAAATGTAGCCCAGAATACATTTTTACCGGAAAACCTATCTTAAATTAAAACAAGCGGGACGGCATACCTTTGCCATCTTACGGCTTAATTTTTATAAATTTTTTTTTTGACTCGATAAATTAACTGAATAACACGCACAAAATCCCCGAAACCGGGGTTGGGAAAAGCCATTCCGCCCAGAAAATAGCCCAAGCTGCCCACCAGGAAAATTTGGGGTGATGAGTCGTTATGTTCGAGAATTTTTTCCTCTTTCCTCGCGTAAGTCCAACCGTATCCCTGAGAAGTCCGTTGCAACCCACTCCCATCGAAGACCCTCAAAAGCGCAGCGCCTTGTTGCGAAAAGTCATCGACCAAATTTGGCATTCTTTGGATCTCAAAGCAATCCTGCAAAGCGCCGTGGATGAAATTGCGGCAATGCTCGACCTCGATGCCTGTAGTTTTTTATGGTATTTTGAGCGATCGCAACGGGTGCAAGTGGTATGCGATTGCCACTGCAAGTCGGGAGTCGCCGCCGGTGGCGGGATCGGCAAACTCTCGGAAATAGGCAATTACTCCTTAGATGTCTTTGGTTCCGCCGCCAGCGCGATCGCTCAGGGACGCATGATGGTCAGCACCGGACCGATATCCCAACCCGGTGCCTTTGGCGCAATGACCCGCATCATCGCCAACTGTCCCCTCGCCCGTCCGCCAGAACCGTTATTGGGCGAACCCAACGCGGACCGTGCCTCATGGAATTCTACCCGGGGGGACATCTCGCAGAGGGAACCACAAGAGCGCATCGCCAATCTATTAGTGCCGGTAAAAGGATCGCAAGGATGGTTGGGATTCGTCGCTTGTTTCTCACAAGAACCTCGCCCCTGGACCGCTGCAGAAATCGAATTCGTTCAGTTAATCGCCCAACAATTAGAAATCGCCATCCGGCAAGCGCAAATGTACGAACAAATCCACCAACAAGCCCAGCGAGAGCGGTTAGTCAATCAAATTGCCAGCCAAACCCGTCAAAGTTTTAACTTGGAAGTGATTTTAAACCAAGCGATCGGCCAACTGTTAGAAGCTTTAGCGGTCGATCGCTGTTTGGTGCATCTGGTAGAAGACCAAGAACCGACGGAGAAGGACTCGCCCAAGCACTCGGAAACCTGTTTTTGGGACATCGCTAATGATGTGGCGTTCCGGCGATCGCACTTGTTTGAAGTCTGCCGAGCGCCATTTTCACCCTCCCTCGAGGACTTCGACACTCACGGCCCGATTACCCAATGGACGATCGCTCATCGAACACTGGTGGCGATCGCTGATGTCAGCCAAGACCGCCGCATCGGCAGCCAAAACGAAGAATACCAAAAAGCGCAAATCAAATCCTCCCTGGTGGTGCCGGTGCAGGCAAACGGCAAATTGCATGCCCTACTCTATATCAATCAGTGTTCTCACACAAGGTACTGGACGAAACACGACCGCGAATTGGCGCAAGCCGTGGCAGACCAACTAGCCATCTCCATCCAGCAAGCTTGTCTGTACGCCCAAACTCGCGCCTCGATGGAGCGAGAATCCCTCTTGCGCTTCATTAGCGAACAGATTCGCCGCACCCTGGATTTGCAAACTATCCTGCAAACTATCGCCCGGGAAGTCCGCCAACTGCTCGACACCGATCGCGTGGCGATTTATCAGTTTAGGGACCTTGAAACCGGACAAGTGGTGGTGGAAGAAAATCTCCCGGGTATCTCCCGGATGAAAGCACTGTGCCAAGAACGCTGCTTTGATGGAAATTGTCGCGCCTACGCCCGGGAATACCAACACAACCTCGGGGTGCGCGCCATCGAAGATATCGATCGCGCGCCGGCGGTGGATGCCGCCAAGCACGCTTGTTGGAAACGGCTCAACGTGCGATCGAGTCTGATCGTCCCCCTGCACAGTTGTTCAAATCAATTATGGGGACTGCTGATCGTTCATCAGTGCGATCGCCCCCGCCGATGGCGCTCCTCGGAAATCGATTTGCTCGAACAACTCGCCGAACAACTCGCGATCGCCATCCATCAAGCCGAACTCTACGAACAAGCCCGCACCGCCGCCCAAGTCGCCGAAACCAAAGCCCAAGAATTACAACAAGCCTTACACCAACTCCAACAAACCCAAACTCAGCTCATTCAAAGCGAAAAAATGTCCAGTTTGGGCCAACTCGTCGCCGGCGTCGCCCATGAAATCAACAACCCGGTGAACTTTATTTACGGCAATCTTTCTCACGTGGACGGTTACACCCAAGATTTGCTCGACTTAATCGAACTGTACCAAAAACACTATCCCGAACCCCACGTAGAAATCCAAGAGCATGCGGAAAATATCGAACTCGACTTTTTGCGCGAGGATATGCCTTGCATTTTAAACTCCATGAAAATTGGAGCCGATCGCATCCGCGAAATCGTTCTGTCTCTGCGGAATTTCTCGCGCTTGGATCAAGCCGAAATGAAATTGGCTGACATTCACGAAGGCATCGACAGCACGTTATTAATCTTGCAAAATCGTCTCAAAGCAAAACCCGGTCATCCATCAATCCAACTGGTCAAAGACTATGCCTCGTTACCAAAAGTCGAATGCTATCCGGGCCAGCTCAATCAGGTTTTGATGAATATTTTAGGGAATGCGATCGATGCCCTCGAGAACTCTCCCCATCAGCCCGCTACAGCACAAGAAAACGCCTCTCCCCAAATTACCATCCGCACCGAATGGCTCACTGGCGATCGCACCCCTGACCGAGTGGCAATTATTATCTCCGATAATGGTCCGGGGATGACGGAAGACGTCAAAATGCGTCTGTTCGATCCATTTTTTACCACCAAAGCGGTGGGCAAAGGCACCGGGTTGGGACTGTCGATTAGCTATAAAATTGTGGTGGAAAAACACAAAGGCGCGATCGCTTGCTTCTCCGAACCCGGAAACGGAGCCGAGTTTCGCATCGAAATTCCCCTCCGACAATCCTTGGCTTCTTCCAATCCCACACCACAACTCATGGCGGTGAATTCCTAACCCCTTCCCCCACCTCGGGGGAAACTCTATCTCCCTACCCACCCTCCCCCATCGTGCGGGACAGGAGAAATGAGAAACCGCCACTATTTCTCATTTCCCCATTCTTACCCCTTCACTGTTTCTCCCCCAATGCGATAAGCTGCTCGAAGACAGTTTGCAGGCTATTTTTCACTCGGATTTCCCAATATCCCTTGGCTTTAGCCCGAATGCGTTCCACTTCTCGATTGATGGCAAATTCGCAGATATCGAAAATGTCTTTTACCGAGACCGAGTAGTGAGGCGTATTGGCTTGATTGAAGGGCAACCATCCCAACACATTACCCGATCGCTGACCATCAGCGGTTTCTTCTAATACCAAATTTTCCGCGATCGAAGGCTGCAAATCCTCAATATTGTCCGGGTCAAATTTGAGTTTGGGTTGGGCGATCGCTTGCGGTAAATGAGCCGCCACCCACCCCTGATAGGGTTCGCCTAAAATCCCCATCGCTTGTTGCAGCGTTTCTACTAAACTTCCCTGCTTGTCCGCGATATCGGTTTGAATGGCTTGGTATTTCATATCCAGAGCCTTCACCAGTTCGGGTTTGACAGAATTATAAGCGCGATCGGCTTGCTCTTGGGCGTTTTCTAGCTTAGCAAACTGCAAGTATCCGGTAGACTTAAATTCTAGCTGTGATTCGAGCCACTGCAACCCCCCTTGCGTCCGATCGGTTTGTCCGCCGTTGATTTTTTGCACCAACCCCACCCGGAATTTTTTCACCGGGGAAGCTTGGCGATATTCTTCTTGGTAAAAATACCGTTCTAGAGATAGTCGCAAATTCCGTTTGAGGCTGACTAAATCTTGGTTGATTTCAATCAACAGTCGGGGTTTGAGTTCTTCCTCTACTTGTTTGGCTAGTTTTCGCCACAGTTCGACGAGATAAAGATACTCCGCCAATCGTCTGATTTGCACCTTCAACTCTTCGGCGGATTTCCCGACTGCAGTTTCTTGTAAATCTGTATCGTTGCAGAGGGTTAAAATCTGGCTCTTGCTGAGATTTAAAGCCGATTTAATACAGCGAGG
Source organism: Phormidium sp. CCY1219 (assembly GCF_035615515.1). GTDB lineage: Bacteria > Cyanobacteriota > Cyanobacteriia > Cyanobacteriales > Laspinemataceae > CCY1219. Next base: position 84,674 of record NZ_JAJENT010000448.1, on the reverse strand, counting down.
TGCCGCCCGTTCGATGAGCAGGTCGATCGCACTTTCTAGGAAGGGTGCAAAGCCCGATCGTTGCCAAAGTCGCTGGGCTTTTTTCTGCAACTGAGCCAAGGTGGCATCTTCCAGGTCTTCTTCCCAGTCTATGCCAAATACTTCTTGCGCTAGCGATCGCGCGGTTTTTAGCTGGGCAATTTCTACCCCCGGTTTTTCCTGCAACTCCTGGAGAAATTGCGCCGCTACAAAGGCTTGTCTGGCGGAAATTTCAAACAGGCGATCGCGATCGGCTTTTTCCCCCAATCCAAATTCCGCCGCCACAAACTGCCGCAGTTCTTCTGAGGTCATATCTTCTTCCCGGCGCTGGTCTATTTTATTGACCAAGACCAATAAATTCTCTTTTCCTCTCAGTTGGATGACCTTTTGTACCTCTTGTTTGATGTCTTCTGCAGCTTGGGTTTTCAGTTGCGTAAAATCCAGTACCACCGCCACCATCGAACTTTTTCGCAGTTGTTCCAACACTACGGAGGCTAATTGCGGTTCGCCGGCTTCATTAACCCCGGGCGTATCCACAATCACTAGGTTGCCCCGCATTTCTGGAGTTTCGCTTTTTGGTAATCCCCAAAATGGGGTAAAAATACGCGGAAGTTCGGTTAAAAATTTCAGGGGATCGGCTTCGGGGGCGATAATTTTGCTCAACCGCACGATCGCATTGCAATCGTTTAGGGTTTGGCAAACCGCTTCGCAACCGGAGACTTGCGCCGCAAGGGAAAAGTGCGATCGCTGTGCCATAGTTTCTAGTTCTTCCCCGAAATGGGCAGACTCCGCCATTTGTTGGCGCACTTTCTCGATTCCGAGTTCTGTGATTTGCGCTTGCAATGCGCTAAAGCTTTTCTCGAAAATGGAGATCGGTTGCGGGGTAAATCTCAAAATGGGCTGTTTTAATTGGGCGTTGAAAATAACTTCAAGGGGTAAATTCGTCATCTCGGCATTGCGCCGGGGAACCAAGGGCTGACCGATGAGCGCATTGACGATGGTTGATTTCCCTGCTTTCATCGGGGCAGCGATCGCCATTTTTAGCTTCAGTTGTTCTACATTGCGAATGGCATGGTGAATTTCCTGCTGAAATTGCAGGTATTTTTCTCCGTCTTTTTTACCCCGATTTGACTGGGCAATACCCATCAATTTTTCGATTTTTTCTAACAGCCCAATCGTCTCGGTTTGTAAAATTTTCAGATGATTGGTCAGAGGGTCAAAACTCACTCGATTGTTGTTCATTTCGTTATGCCTGTTGGTTTATCGGTGCAGTTGAGTCCGATTTTGGCTTTTTTCTGTCCGGAGTCTACATGCTGCTACATTTTTATTGGACTTTCCGGATTTATTAGTTTTTCTAGAACATGCAGGGGCTTGGCAGTGGCGCTGTTTTTTGAAAAATCGCTTTTCCCTGTAGGGTTTGAAGACCTCCGTGAGTTCGGTCAATTTTCATTTAGGCGTTGACGGACAGAGGCTTGGCAGGCAGTATTTTTTTAGTATAGCCTGGAATTCTTTTTCGGACAAGTCTGGCGATCGCCGTTTTAAGAATCCTTAACAATTGGCCTGAGTTGTCGATCGCGCGCCTTTAGCAGGGTTGCGATCGCGGGCGAGAAAAAGGCTCGCGATTTGCTGCAAACGGCTGCCTCGGTGGGGAAAAATAGTTAGGAAGGCGACAATACCCTTTCGTTCTTTTTTTGTTATTTCCATTACCAAGCCGGCAGGGAAGGAGGGGAATTTTCTTGTCTGGAGTGGGGAAGGCGTTTTGCCAGATGTGGGAGTTGTTTCGGGTTTATACTATATGAAAACCGGAGACGAACGGTTGCCCGTCTCCAGGGAAAGGAGTTATGGGATGTGCTATCTCAGAGAAACTTCTCCTAGAGTAAAGATCCGCACGGGTAAGTCTTTACACTAAAAGAAGCGAGAGAAAACCGCCGGGAGTTAGGGAGTTAGAAAGGAATATCATCTTCAGAGTATTCCTCCATCGGCGGTTCTTGGGAGGAAGAGGTTTGGCGAGTGGGTAGGGGATAGGGTTTGGAGGGAACTGGTTGTCTGGGTTGTGCGGGAGGAGAAGCAGGAGTGGACGGGTGGTTTGCGTCGTCGGTTTTGGGAGAACCGGAAGCATGTTGCGGGCGGCGAGACTGCAAGGAAACCACGTTTGTCTTTGTCGCAGAAGGTTTGGCTGGCGGGGAAGGAACTTCGCTTTCTTTCCCCACACTGTGAATGCGTTTGGCCACCAATTCGGCTCGTTTTTCTTTAAAGCCTTCGGGACGTTCTACCACGTTCATACTCAAGCGACCTTCAATCACCACGCGATCGCCCGGGTGATAGCGACCCTGAATTTCTTCCGCGAATCTTCCCCATCCGATCACTTTCAAATGACAGGGGGGATCGGTGTCGCGCCAAGAGGGAAACTCCACCAACATTTCTGCCAAAGCCAGGTTATCGCTGGTGTAGCGAAGTTGAGGCTCTTGAACGATTTCGGCCATTAAAATGCAGCTATTCATAAAAAGCTCCGAATTTCGAGATTCAACGGGGGAGAAGAGTAGAGACTGGGGTGCGATCGCGTCAAGCGCGAATAATGAAGCATGAAACACCACTCAATTTTCACCTTTCAACACTCAATACTCAATCCTCAATTCTTCTGTTCCCCGACCTACAATAATTAATTATATACCCGAGCGGGTCAACTGCGATCGCCAATAAAGAAATCGCGAGTCAAACCCCCCGCCGAGGGGGGTTTGACTCGCGATTCAATCGATGCGGCTATGGGTCGATGAGATTAACTTTCCGCTAACGAGATGGAGTTACCTCCTTCTTGTTCTTGAACGAAATCTTGCACGTACTTGCGGTACTGCATCAAACTTCCATCCACCCATTCGCGATCGGTACTGTTGGCGAAAATATGAACCATTGGTTCGCCAGCATCGGGTAAAATCAACACCCAGCTATCTTCTTGGTGGGGGCGATCGAAAATCTTCACCCCATCCACCAGTTCTAAATTATCCCCTGGGTGAGTTTCTACCAAATGACGCATCAAAGCACCTTTCACAGTCCAAGGACAGCGCACGGTATAGGTTTTGTGGCAAACCCGAGGCACGTCGGAGCGAATTTGCGCTAAAGACTGTTCCTGCACCGTCAGCATTTCAATCACCTTAGCAATGCAGAACATCGCATCAAATCCAGGATGCAGTTGCGGGAAAATAAAGCCCATCTCGCCACTCCCGCCGAGAACCACATTTTGATTCGCCTGACAAGCTTCCATCAGGGCGGTGGGATTTGCCTTGGTGCGAATCACCTTCCCATCGTGACGACGGGCAATATGTTCCACTGCAGAGGAGGAATGCACCGGCACCACCACGGTTCCGCGCGGGTTGGTGGTCAAAATCATGTGAGTCATCAGGGCATTGAGCAATTCGCCGCGAATTTGACCCCCGGTTTCGTCCACTAAAATGAGCTGTTCCCCATTGGCGGAAACTTGCACCCCAAAATTGGCGCGTAACGCTTCCACCACCTGACCGAGTTGTTGCAGCAAATTCTCGCGCTCTTCCGTGGAAGGTGCGGTTTGGCGCAAGCTGGCATTTAATACCACCGCGTCGCAGCCAAATTTGGCCAGCAGCACAGGCAGAACCGCGCCGGAAACGGCATAGGAATAGTCGATTACCACTTTGGAATTGCTACAGCGAATGGCTTCTACGTTGAGGTGGTTCTCAAATCCGGTGCTGTAGAGATCCAGCACTTGGCTGGGGTACGCCATATTTCCGATTTCTTCAATCTGCGCGCGCCGGAAATCTTCTTTAAAATAGGCACCTTCGATTTTTTTCTCCCGCGCCTTGGAGATATTGATGCCTTTCTCGTCGAAGAATTCAATCAAGAGGGAGTCGGTGCGTTCTGGGTGCAGGCGCACGTGGATTCCCCCTTCCACGGATAGGGTGGGGACGATGGACCGCGCTAGGGGAATGGCGGTGGCTTCCAGGTTTTGCACGTTGGTGCCTACAGACATCAAGCCGGCAATCAGCGATCGCGATACCATCCGGGAAATACTGCGCTGATCCCGCGATACGGTGACGCTGGCACCGGGTTTTAAGGTGGATCCATAGGCCGCCCCCAGTTTCACGGCAAATTCTGGCGTAATATCGATATTCGCCAGTCCGGATACCCCTCGCTGTCCGAATAGATTGCGCTGTGCTGCATGACCCCAAATTAAATTAATATTTAGGGTGGCACCGGATTCGATTTTCTTGCTCGGCCAAACGCGCACTGCAGGACTGATTTGCGCTTCTTCTCCTACAGTGGAGAGGGATCCTACCACCGCCCCTTCTAGAACATGGGCGCGGCGATCGACTCTTACCCCTCGCGCTGCAACGCAAGCGCGCAAGTGCGCTTCTTCCCCGACGATCGCTCCGTTCCACACAATCGGACGCTTCAGGTCGGCATCGGCTCCTACGGTCACATTATCCCCAATCACGGTGCCGGCTTCAATGCAGACCCGCGCCCCAATCCGGCAATTATCTCCGATCAGCGCTGGGGTTTGAATCTTGGCACTGGGATCGATATAGGTGTTCTGACCCACCCAGATGCCGGGGGAATGCTCTTCGTAGGCGTAATCTAGGTGGACTTTGCGATCGAGTCCATCGTATTGCGCCTCGCGATAGGCATCTAGGTGCCCTACGTCGCACCAGTACCCTTCGGCAACATATCCGTACATCGGTTCCCCTTTTTCTAGCAGCAAGGGGAATAAGTCTTTGGAAAAGTCGCTTTCTTGATTGGCAGGCAGATATTTCAGGACTTCCGGTTCTAAAATGTAGGTTCCGGTGTTGACGGTATCGGAGAAGATTTCGCTGGTGGAGGGTTTTTCTAAAAACCGCTTGATCCGCTGGTCTTCATCGGTAATCACTACCCCAAATTCGATGGGGTTGGGAACCCGCGTCAACACTAAGGTCGCTTTGGATCCCTGCTCTTTATGAAATTTTACCGCTGCGCTGAGATCGAAGTCGGTAATACTATCTCCGCTAATGACGAAAAAGGTGTCGTCGAGGAGTTCGGCAATATTTTTGACGCATCCTGCCGTTCCTAGGGGTTGATCCTCTTCGACTGCATAGGTCATCTGCACCCCAAACTCACTGCCATCTTGGAAGTAGTCCCGCATGACGTCGGGAAGATAGTGCAGGGTGGCGATGATTTCTTCGATCCCGTGCCGCTTGAGGAGATTGACGATATGTTCGGCAATGGGTCGGTTTAAAATCGGCACCATCGGTTTGGGCAAATCGCAGGTCAGCGGTCTCAGGCGGGTTCCCGAACCGCCAGCCATCAGCACTGCTCGCATAGTTCCTCCTTGTTGGGTATTTTTACTCCGCGATCGCTTCGCTTCTGGTTTATGTCTTGTCAGCGATCTTCGTACTCTAGTATCTTATGCTTGTCGCATCTATGAGCTTCTCAGCTTACCCCCTTTCCTTGGGCTAACGCTCTCTATCGGCACTCTAGCAACTGAACACTTACCAGACTATATCTCCTGGGTTCGCTTGGTTTGCCTCCTCCTTGGCCTCTCCATCTCAGACAAGGGTGAATAGTGGCGGTTTGACTGGCAACTTGACGCTCGTCTTTGCGGGACTTGGCCTGTTTGATTATTTAGGAAGGCTTACGGCTCAGTCTACACCCTAGCGGTGTAATTTTGATGAAACCCCGCCCGGTTTTGGGGTGTGCCCCTGGATTATGAGTTGGATGTTCGTCGCCTCTTTGCTTCTGTACCATTCTCTTCCTGGGTCGGATCCACCCTCGCGGTTGCTCTTCGCTGTTCCCTCTCGAGCCTATCATCTCCCGGCGAATCCTTTTACCTCCTTGCACGCGGTACAATACTCTCTAGCGGCGGTACTGTGGCCTACTTCTATTTTGCAGGGGTCTCTACTGGAAGGCGTACGCTCTTTTTTAACCGCTTGTGCAGTGTTGCACCGTCGTTCATCTAGATCCTTATCCCACAGGTGGCAAATATGGAAATATTGAGTTTCTTATTGCTGGTCGTCTATGCTGGTGGTGGCTGGAAGTTCTGGAAAGGCTTTAAACGCACCAACTTCAGCGAAGGTCGCCTTTATTTGACTTTGTTGTGGCCTGTCTTGATTGCGAATAAGTCTTATCGCAAAAATTTTAACAAAGCCCTCAAAGGAAAATAACTAGCTACACAATTGCAAGTCGATAACGTGACATCGGAGGTCTCGGATGGGGAAGTCAGCTCATGTCTAAACCGCGCCATATTACCCCTTCACCGGGCGATCGCTTCGGTTCTGACCCTTGGCGCGATCGCACCTCGGCTATCTCTACTCGCTTTAACCGGGAATATCGCGGCGATGCCTTCGAGCTCCCCTCTGAGGTGGAGGCAATGCCGATTTTTCACGATCGCGCTTCTGGTACCTTACACGCGAAAACGAGTTCCCCTTTCTGGGAACTCGCTCAACCTCAAAAAAACCAACACTGTCTCGATCTCGGCTGCGGAGTCAGCTTTTTGGTCTATCCCTGGCGAGATTGGCGCGCTTATTTTTACGGTCGCGAAATCAGTACCGAGGCTCGCGATCTCCTCAATTCCCGTGGCCCCCAGCTCAATTCTAAGCTGTTTAAAGGGGTCGAACTCTCCCCGGCACATCGCTTGAGCGATGAGGACGATCGCTTCGATCTCGCGATCGCTACCGGCTTTAGCTGCTATTATCCCCTCGAGTATTGGTCTTCTGTTATGGCTCAGGTGCAGCGGGTTTTAAAACCACAAAGCTATTTTGTCTTTGACGTTCTCGACCCCGATTCCCCGATCGCAGAAAATTGGGCCATTTTAGAAACCTATCTCGGTGCGGAAGTCTTTTTGGAATCCCTCCATGAATGGGAAAAACTTATAAAATCCACAGGCGCTAAAATCGTGAAACGTCTGCCGGGAGAATTGTTTAATCTCTATAAAGTCCGCTTTTGAAGCCCGCCCAATTTTCCCTAACCGTCGGTCGTGGTTCGCGTTGTATTTTTAAGGAACCCTTTTGTATCTACCCCGGACATCTCCCTTGCATCGATGGTTTATGTTTTTTATATACCCTAAAGGCAGTCTCTTTCGGGGTTTTCAACACCGAAGGAGGCGGAGGGACAAGCGGAACCTAACCCTGCCCTCGGCCTCGATCGCTATATATACCTGCCTCCTCTAACCCACCGGACTTTTTATCACAAAGCGAGAGCCAAGATAAATAACGAGGGTTGACAGTTGGCAACTTGTTATGCAGGTTGGGGGAAGGAATTTGACAATGCTGCAAAAATATGATAATCGCTAAGATAACACGATCGAAGGTAGCACGGGGAGAGGGAAGATAGGGATCGCGTTTTGCAACAAGCGCTAAAGAGGGATCCGGGGCAGGGAGATAGATCGAGGAATTAGCTCAAAGCGAACGATCGGCGCAACAATAAAAGACAATAAAAACAGATCGCAAGTGGCATTGAGTGGAGGTCATCGGGAATTAATCGTGGCACAGGTTGTTATCGAAAACGTTTACAAAACTTACAGCCGCCGCGCGATCGCGGCAAAATCCCCCACAGATCCCCGGTTAGTAGCAGATGAGGCATCGGGGCGATCGCCGAGCAAAAGCGCCCAAGTCTTGCGGCGAATCAACCTAACCGTGGAAGATGGCGAATTTATGGTATTAGTCGGGCCATCCGGATGCGGAAAAAGTACCCTATTGCGGTTAATTGCGGGGTTATCAGAACTGACGGCGGGAAATATCTGGGTGGGCGATCGCGCGATCGACGAGTTGCCCCCGAAACAACGCGACATTGCGATGGTCTTTCAAACCTACGCCCTTTACCCCCACCTGAAGGTTTATGACAATCTTGCCTTTGGGTTGCGGCGCACCATCGTGGCGCAGAGGGGACAAGGGTCGGAATTAGGAACCTCAGTGGAGCGTGCCTCCTCAATTCCCGGTTGGGCGGAAGATGCGTTAGTTGCCATGACGCGCAATTTCCCAAAACCCTGGCGCTATCTCTCAGAAAAAGAGCGCGAAGTGGATCGCCGGGTGCGAATGGTGGCTCAATTGCTGCAAATCGAAGTGCTGCTCGATCGCAAACCAAAAGAGCTTTCTGGGGGACAAAAGCAGCGGGTGGCACTGGGTCGCGCAATGGCGCGCAACCCCCAAGTTTTTTTAATGGATGAGCCGCTCTCCAATTTAGACGCGAAACTCAGAGCCGAAACCCGCAGCCAAATCGTCAAGCTACAGCGTCAGTTAGGCACTACGACGATTTACGTCACCCACGACCAAACCGAAGCCATGACGATGGGCGATCGGATTGCGGTAATGAATGCCGGGGCGATCCAACAGATCGCGCCGCCGTTGGAATTGTATCACCGTCCGGCTAACTTATTCGTGGCCGAGTTCATCGGTTCGCCCCCGATGAACTTTATCCCAGTTAAGTTTAAAGCCCCGTTGGGAATTACCCACGAGTCATTTCGCTTTACGCTGCCACAATCGTGGGCAGAACCGTTACAAGGCTATGACGGACAGTCGTTAATTTTAGGCATCCGACCGGAACACTTGAATATCAGTCCCGCCGCCACGAAAAATTTGATGGTGAAAATAGACCTGGTGGAAGCCTTGGGACATGAAACCTATATTGCCGGAACCTTGGTGGGCGCGTCACCCCCCGTCACCCTCCAGGCGCGAATCGCACCGGATTGGTTCGTGCGTCCTGGGGAAGAACTGTGGCTAGCGATCGCTCGGGATAAGATTCATCTGTTCGATCCCGATACGGGGTTGGCCATTTTTTCGGCCAGTGCTTGAGCGACCTGCACCTACTTCCACCGCCAGGGATCGGCTCCCTAGCTTTTGTTACCACAACGTTGCTTCTTTGGCAATGCTAGGTGCGATTTTTTTAACCAAACGTTACAAAATCTGCGGATGAATTCGGAATCGGTGTTGCGCCCTTTACCGTAGCGCTCGAGATGAAATGATTGTACCACAAACCTGTTGGTGATTTCTCCATACAAGCCACTCACTGCTTTTCAGTATCCCTAGGGGATGAAAGGCCCGATCGCCTCGCCCGATCGCCAGCTAGGCGAGAAAAGGAGAGTGCGGCGAATCTGGTTCAACTCTGGCTGTTGCACCAGGGGGCGATCGCGCGTAGGGGAACAAAAATCTCGGTTGTGGGTTTAATGCTCACGTGAGTTTTGTCCCCCCTGTGGCAAGGTGAAAAAAAAAATAGCTGGTAGTTCCCGTCGGAACTGCCAGTTGTTTTTCGAGGGTCATAGTTGGTGCGTAGGGATTGATGAACCAAGCGGGGGGTCAAGGGCGATCGCCACCGAATTGACCCCCATCCCTAACCCAGTGGGGCGCGATTAGCGAATATATTCTTTCAGGATGCTGTTGCGATTGGGATGGCGCAACTTCCGCAGTGCTTTCGCCTCAATTTGGCGAATGCGTTCGCGAGTGACGTTAAATATTTGGCCGATTTCTTCTAGCGTTTTCATCCGACCATCGTCCAACCCGTAGCGCAAGCGCAACACATCGCGTTCGCGCGGGCTAAGTGTGTCGAGGACGCTTTCGAGGTCTTCGCGCAGGAGATTTTTAGACACTTGGTCTTCTGGGTTTTCCCCATCAGATTCGATAAAATCCCCCAAGCGAGAGTCTTCTTCTTTGCCGATCGGAGTTTCGAGAGAAATCGGTAATTGAGCCGATTTAGCAATAAAGCGCAACTTTTCGATGGTCATTTCCATGCGAGTTGCGATTTCTTCTTCCGTGGGTTTGCGACCCATTTCTTGAGAAAGAAGCTTCGTGGTTTTCTTAATGCGAGAAATTGTTTCGTAGAGGTGAACCGGAAGGCGAATGGTGCGAGATTGATCCGCGATCGCGCGCGTAATCGCCTGTCGAATCCACCAAGTCGCGTAAGTGGAGAATTTGTAACCTTTTTCGTGGTCGAATTTCTCGGCGGCGCGTATCAAACCGAGACTGCCTTCTTGAATTAAATCTTGAAAAGACAATCCCCGATTCATGTATTTTTTAGCGATGGAAACCACCAGACGCAAGTTGGACTGTACCATTTTGTCCTTGGCCCGCCTGCCCAAATGAAGGCGATTGCGAAACGTGGGTAAAGGCATATCTACGGCTTCTGCCCACTGCGCCTCACTCGGCTCATGTCCCATATGTTCGCAGAGTTGCTCGCGAATGCGCTCTAATTCGAGCAAGTCTGCAATTTTACGCGCCAGTTCGATTTCTTCGTCAGCGCGCAGCAGTCGAATCCGACCAATTTCTTGCAAATACAGACGGATCGAGTCTTCACTATAGTGCTTCTTCTTGGCTTGGGGTTTTCGACGGGCAGCGCTCAGTTTAGCCGACTTGCCATCCTCGCCATCGGGCAAAGTTTCCATCACCTCCTCGTCTCCCGAGCGGTTTTGCATCGATTCGTCGGACGAATCGATTAGCATATCTAATTCATTTTGAGACCGACCGATCGCTTCGAGATCGGAGTTCTCAAGGGGTGCCAATACGTTGTTAGCTTGGGTCATGCCGCGTTCCTCATGCTCCTTAATGAAACAATCAACAATTTTCAAATGTGCGATCGGGATTCAGTTCTCAATTTCTAGCCCCTCAGTGGATTTTACCCCCATTTCCGGCTGATTAAGAAGGTCTCGATACCACCGGAAAAACCCAACTTTCCAGTGACGATTCCCAGAGGCGATCGGGTCTGGCCCGTGTCATCCGGTCAGCTTGCGCCTATCGCAAAGCCTGAGCGACAAACACTGGGTGGCAATTGCGTTTCAACTGCTCTCCATCCACGAGTAACTAGAACAGAACCTGTATCTCATTAATTATTCCCAATCCACGAAACGGTTAACTAGAAGTGTTCTCTTCAGTTTGGGTTCTGTGCGGTAGGCGCAAAGACATGCACCAATTGTAGCCTTTTTCACAAAAAATGCACGCTTGTTGTCTGGGTTTATTTGCCAGTCGGGATCTCTAAGGAAGCAACCTCCTGACATCCGCATCTGACCTGCACCATCGCCCCGGGCGATCCGCTGCCAGATCGCGCTTTCAATGGCTCGGGTGCGAGAACAAGGCATAACCACTGTATCCCCATCTTGACAAACTCTTTACATTCAGTTGTCGCTGTTTACCCATACACTGGAAGGCAAGTTTTGCCCTTTGAGTTCCCAGCAATCTAAGAATCAATGCACCCATCTTCACTTGATTTCCTTCATATAGATCCATCGATAGCCATCTGGCGTGTTTGGTGGCTTTGACGGGTAAGCTCCCGAGTTGATTTGACCGATCGCCTCCTATTCATATTCAGATTGAAATTTTAACAAAGAAATGAATTTTGTGCTTTAGGGGCAAGCCCCCTCGGGGAAAATTCATCCACCACTTTATTCAGCTTGCCCCAATTTGTCTGATGCATTCGCATCTGGTTGGTCTTCTGATTGGATTTGGCAAGGAGTGAATCACACTGCTGCATTCCACGGGGTTTCGCATTTTTGCTTCATTACTGTTCTACGGATGATTTTTGCGGATCTTCCCATCATTTTTTGGCCAGATATTTCACGGGAATCGCCCCCAGGAATCCAATCCTCTACGAGCATAGGATACCCTTTTTTTTTGGCGGGCAGTGGGAAAGCGTTCTTCCTCGAGCGCTTCGTTCTTCCCCGGTGGGGGTGTAGTCGAAAAATGCGCTTGATTTTCGCGACCTTTGTCACGCAACGCCACTGCAAATCCCGTTAACTGCCGAGGGCATCGGCGCATAACGTCATCTGTGCTGAAGGATTCTTTCCTGCCGACTTTTGCGAGTTTGTCCGCGCGCTGAGGTAGGCGGGTAGGGGCGAGCGATGCCACAATTAGCCATTTCCGTAAGTTAAGTCCACTTCGATATTTTAATCAATCCATCTCGAATTTGACAGGGCTTTTATTGCATAAGTTAACATTCCCTCAACCGAAGGGGCACTCATGGTTGGCTGGAGTGGGGCAGAAATGAAAAGAATTGTAATACTGACATTCATCTGTCTTTGAATCGTCTTTTCTGCCGATTGCGAGCGATCGCGAGTCCCTGGCTTTTCCATGCCATTTGTCGCCTCTTCCTCTATATCTAGAGGGATGCCAATCGGGGTAACGCTTCCGATAGTGTTTCCGGCGAACGGCTTTCGCGATCGCGACCCACCCTAGGGAGCTTTTGCGCCCGAGACATTCGGTGATTTGAGTGAATGCCACAGCCGATCGAGTGTAACAAATTGATAACCGCGCTGCAACAATTCGGGAATCAGTTGCGCCGTAATTTTAGCAACATCTGCGCCACCGTAGCATCCATCATGCAAGACAATATGAGAGCCGTTTTGGACTTGCTGTAGCACCCGTTGCACCACAACCGACACCCCCGGACTCCACCAGTCTTCCACCACCACACTCCACATCACCGGTCGATAATTCCACCGCTGCAAGTATTCCAACGTTTTAGGCACAAACAATCCATTTGGGGGACGAACATCTCGCATCTGGGTATTAACCTGCTGTGGGTCGAGGTGACAAGCCTTGGCGATCGCCCTTTGGGTGCGCGTCAAACTCTCGTGCAACTCCCGGGCGCTCAATCGCGGAAACGACCGATGCTCGTAGCCATGCAACCCGATCCAATGACCCCGCTCGTACACCGCTTTCGCCACCTGCGGCGATCGCTCCACACAAACCCCCAACCAAAAAAAACTCGCCTCGATCCCGAACTCATCCAAAACCTCCAGCAACTCTGGCGTGTACTGCGGATGGGGACCATCGTCAAATGTCAAAGCGATCTGCGCTTCGGTTTCACTCCCCGACCACAGACAACTCCCAAAACAAGGCTTCAAAATTCGATACACAATTGGATACAATGGCGCAAATGGCATTTGCTTTTCTTCAAAAAAGTTTATTTAATTTAATTTTTCCCCAACCTACATCCCGCTACCGTTATGTTAGAATAGAAAATCAAAATTCTCCCAAAACTTGTTCGCCGAGATAAAAAAAATAAATTATTTTGCTTCAACCCGGTCAAGATTTTTCATCAAACTCCTGCCTGGGGTCCGTCGCACCCCAGGCACCACACCCTCGCCCGGTTCGCCCCCATCGCCGACGCCGCTTCCTGGGAATGGCGATCGCTGGCTTTACCCTGGCTCTCGCCCTCACCGGCTGCAATAACATCATCACCGATCGCTATGACGCCACCGCCATAGTCAAATATACCTGGCAAGTCGAATATACCAAAACCCCAGGCGGAGGAAAATACCCGCGCCAAGAAACATTCGCCTCCACCACCTTAATCAATCGCAACGGCATCAAACCTGAAGGAGCGGTCCTCGAAGACGATCGCGGTTTGTGGTGGCCGGCGCTTCCCCCCCGTCCCACAGTAGAGGAAATCGAACAACGCAAACAACCCAACGAAACCGCCAGCACCCCCCAACTGCAAAAAAACGTCCAGTACGAACTCAACTATCAACTCGGCGATCGCCAAGTAGCAAAACCCACCAACTACCAAGTTTATCGCACCGTGGCCAAAGCACACCCCAATCGCCTCCCCATCAAATTCATTCTCGGACCGGGAGATGCCACGGTAGATCGAGCCGAAATCGAATAAATCCCCCCTCACCCCCATAAAAAATGAGGGAAAAGCACCCAACACGCGGATCCCTTTCCCTCAACCCTCAACCTGTCACCCCTCATCCTCGAGGCCAAATTCTCCCTCGACTATTCCCCCTCACACCAAAAACATCTCAAGCGTCACCTCTTGAAAAAAATCCCCCGGCTCTAACTCCTCCACTATCCCGGAAATCTGCGACTCCAGCGCCACCCGCGTCCCCCGATCGCCCGCTTCCATCCCCTCAGTGGCCAACGAGGACAGGGTTAAAGGAGAAACCGCAATCGGGCTTTCGCTCACCCCCGTCGCCGCTGCTCGCTTGCGACCTACCCGCAGCTTTTTCCCATACTCCACCTGCTTGACTTGACTCATCGCATAGGCAGGAGTCCCTTTCGGAATTTGCTTCAAGAAGCGAATCGCCCCCGCAAAATCCTGACCTCGCGCTCGCTCATAAGCTTGTTGCAACAATTTATTCCCCTTAATCCGCCGCTTTTCCTTGTACTCGCGAATTTTTTCTTGCACCTTATTATAAGTCGGCGTATCCTTCGGCACCGTCAGAAGCAACTCGATCGCCCCATCAAAATCTTTCGCGATCGCCTTTGCATACGCCCGTTTCACTAACTCGTGCGCCTCAGCTTCCAGCTTGATCGCGCGCTTTTCTCGATACTCGGGAATTTTCGCCTGCGCCGCCTCATACGCAGGGGTTCCTGGCGGAATTTTCGTCAGGTATTCTAACGCCGCCTCAAAATCTCTTTCCCGCGCCTTTTCATATCCAGTCTCTAACCACCCGGGGGTCAAAGGAGCCACTTTCTCCGTGGCTGACTCCACTAGGGGCGCAATTTTATTTTGCCAAAACTCAATCTCGGGAATCTCCGAGGCGATCGCGATCGCCTCGGTCCAGCGCTCCTGCTGATAAGCTTGTTCCACTAACGGAAATTTCTCCGCCGCTTTTTCCCAATCCTCCTGCCAGCGACGGGAAAGGGTCTGGGCATCGGAATATGCCGCACTGAAGGTGGGAATCGATTCCACTGCCGCGATCGCGCTTTCATAATCCCCGGCATGAAACTGCTCTGTGGCCTGACGTAATTTCTCTGGCCCTTCATCTGAGGGAGAAAAATGCAGCAAAGAGGTCAATCCACCAGTAATCACCAGCGAATTCACCGTAATCCCAGTCCACATTCCCAATAACAAAACAGAGGGCATCGGGCGGGTCGAATTCTGCGAAGAGTTTGCCTTCCCTGTGGGTACCGATGACAACTCCGCATCATCCGGTACCATATTACTTGTATCTGCTGTAGAAGACATCCCCTTTAACTCTAAATCTAAATTTACCTTTGCTGGCCCGGACGTTTCCACCCCGGGATGAGACTGTTCTGGGACACCGCCCTCGAATTCGCAACGGGAAAGAGAAGTCGGCGTCGGAATTGAAGCGTTGCAATCCTCCCCGGTCCGTTCTTCACCAGTTATCTGTAGCACCTTGGAATTCTCCTCCGATGTTGCCGTGCATTGAGCGCTCTGCACTGGGCTGTTTTTCCCACGGGTTACCTGGGCGTCAGACCCCTGGAGGGATTGCAGTGCCGCGATCGCCGCTGCTGTAGAGGGGTAGCGATTTTTCCAGTGATACTTCACCATCTGACTTAACAGCGCCTGCAACCCTTCGCTCACCGGGGCGAGCAGTTCTCGCTCCCACTGCAGATCCCCAGTGGTGGGGTCAACCTCTAACTGTGCCGGATGTCTTCCCGTCAGTGCTTGGATGCCAATCAAACCCAAGGCGTATAGGTCGCTATTCGGATGCGGATTACCGGTGAGTTGCTCTGGCGGTAAATACCCAAACGTCCCCATTGGCAGGGTAATTAAAAATTCTCCGCGCTTCGTTACATAAGGTTGGGAAATTGCCTGCACCGCTGTAAAGTCGAGCAGCACGAATTTTCCATCAGCTTCACGTCTGATAATCTTTTCCGGTGCGATAGTGCAGTGAACGATTCCTTGCTGATGAACGAACTCGAGGATCTCTAACATCTCGTGCAAAAACTGGAGGCACTCGGGTTCGCTCCAAGGTTGAGTGTAGCGCTTGCCAACCGGAAGCAAGTCGGTGAGGGTTTCTCCGACAATAAATTCTTGCACTACGTACAAACAGTTCGCTTCTGTAAAGGAGTGTAATAATTTTGGAATCCGATCGTGGATGCTGAGTTTTTTCAGGATCTCGGCTTCAATGGCAAACAACCGCTGGGCTGATTTGAGGCAGCTTTGGGGGTTTTTCGTTAATTGAAGCTGTTTGATAACGCATTTCGGATGGCCCAATTGTTGCGTATCTCGAGCAATGTAGGTCTTTCCTACATCCTGGTTACTCAGGCTTTGAATAATTTGATAGCGATCCGCAAGTAACGTTTCTAATCGGGGTATTGACATGAATTTCTGCATAAAACCAATTTCCACCTAGACCTCGACATTGCAATTTCCCGATGGCAAAGCACGTCCCTGAGGACAAAACTGACTCTCTGGTTTGGGTCTTTCAACCCTCCCGCGATCCTCAAATGGCGTAGAAACGTGCCACCCATCGGCTTGGTTTTTGGTTTTGGCGCTTTTTTTAGCCGCTTTGTTTGACACTGGGTCGGGATATCCCTGTTTTCGCGTTGAGGACAACCTTCCTGATTAGGGCATCAGGGATGCCATCGTGAGTCCGCGATGGGGGATTCCTCTTCGGCTAGTAAGGCGCGATCGCTCCGGAGTCCGGTTTGCTTTCCAAACCTCCAGCGCACCGCGAAAGTCGCAATAGTTTTCAGCGCTCTGCTTTATCTTTCAGGAATAAATTTCTGCAAGATGGTTGATGCACCCAGCACTGGACTTTTACTAAAATCAGTGGCGTTGTTCTGGCTTTCATCCCCACTGCGCTCATCGGGAATTTGGCGTTGGCTTTTCTGACACAAACCATGCGTGGATTCGCAATCGCTTTTTCGGGAAAACTCTACCTTTTCCCAGGCATGGTTCTGCCAATTATCAAACTGGCATAGTAAAACCCAAACCCTGACTCTACCCAGGTATATTTCTAAGTAATTGCCATTTTATTTGGAGTTCAAGTATTATGCCAGTTGTAGTCTTTATTCTGTTGTTTATTGCATTCACAGTGGAAATTTTCTCGGGCAAAAAATCCGAAAAAGATGATGACGACAAACCAACCACACTTCGTTGTAATCTCAAGCAAGACCCCCATAGCCCTAAGGTGACATTAGAATTAACATCTCTAGAACCGAGGAAATCCAGAAAAAAATAGCTAGATGCTAAAACATTATCTAAATCAGGGAAGAGAGGGAGAGAGGGACCATCGTACAGGCTCCTTCTCTCCTGCCTTTTTAGGGATGGGGAAACCGCTGCCCGCCACACCCGAGGAGTCGTTTATTTGCTGACGCGCTGCACCCTCAACTTGCTCCTGAGGTTTTTGCTTTGCAATTCAAAACAGTGGAATAATAATGATGCAGATCTGCATCGCGTTGGCGATCGCCTTACCCTTCCAACACCCTGAAAAAAAGACAACGGCTCGACTCTAGCCTTGGATAGGAAGCCTTTTGGGTCATCCTGTGACTGGATCGGAGGGTTTCACCGGAGAATGTAGCACCCTGCTTGTCGTCACGTGACATGCACCACTGATGAAATTTGAATTTTATTATACGGCATAAAAAAAATTTTTTCAACCGGCGCAAATCCGCCAACTTCGGTAATTTTTGATGAGTGCCGGGACTTGCATGGAGAAACTGTGGTGGGGCCAATCCCGATCGCTGCCCCGGGTAAAGCGGCGATCGCTACAACGCCGACTTATACCATTTTCATTTAGCTCTGCAACAATTCGCAGAATACGAACTCCCCATGACGATCGATTGCGGGGCTTCGCCGTTGGTCTTGGTGAGATAAGTATTTATTCCTCTGGGTCCCCCTTTGTAAGCAGCAAGAGCGGGGGATCTTAACTGTTTCGTCATTCAAAAAAATGGCATTAGATAAGAGCCGGGGGATAACAATGGGGAATCCCAAGGCCAAAATGTGGCGATCGCCTGTCCCTACACCAGGTGCCCACTGCCAATCAAAGAATTCGAGCGCCAGGTTATTGCGCTTTCGACCCCAATCTGCATGTATAATTAACATTTAATTGGCCTAACTGTTTGGCTATTTTATTGTTTTTTAAAACAATAAAACATGGTAAAATAATAGAGATTTACCCGAGTTTTTTTCAGGCATAAAAACCCGAAACATCATATCATAGTGTGGCTCGATTTTACAGAGCACCCCTGATTTGTGAGATTTTTGGGGAGGGAATGCTGGCGACTACCGGGATGGAATGGAGGAGGTAAAAGGCGATGGGTGATGGCAAAGAGCGGCAGAAACAAGAAAGCCTAGCGCAATTTAAGTAGCAAACTGCTTAATCGGCGGTAGAACGTTCCTCCACGATCGCGTAGATTGTGGTTTCTTGCTGCTTGCCCCGCAGTTGCATTTGCCCCACTTGGATGCCAACATAGCGATCGCGCACATATTCATAAGTGTGACTGGTGACCAACAGATTTAAGGGATTATTTTCCGTAAACTGCTTGTTCATAGGCTCCAATCGTGCTGCCACATTCACCGTATCGCCGAGGGCGGAAAAATTGGCTCGTCGGCGACCCCCCACACTGCCGGCAATCAGAGATCCGGTATGCATCCCAATCCCGATCCGTATTTCCGGTTGACCATGCTGTTTGAATTTTTGATTCAACACTTGGAGTCGCTGGTGCATGGCAAAGCAAGCGGCGATCGCGTTGAGGGCATCTTGTTCGATCTGTGAGTGTGACTCGCGGGGGAACGGAACGCCAAACACCGCCATAATCGCATCCCCAATATACTTATCAATGACCCCGCCATTATCCAAAATGCAATCCGACATTCCATCGAGGTATTCATTTAACCAGGGGAGCAAATCCCGGGGGGACATGAGTTCCGAGATGCTAGTAAAGCCGCGAATGTCCATAAACAGCACCGTAGCGGTGAGTTCTTGAGGCGGCAGATCCCCATTTTGAAAAATTTCGTCGCGACGAGACCAGATATTGTGAGCGAGTTGGGGAGAAATCTGCTTGGAAAACAGATTTAAGAGTTGTTGCTTTTCGTATTGGTCGCGCAGTTGTCCCCCGGTGCCGGCTAAAATGATGCTGCCGATCGGTGCGGCTACCGGCAGCCACCACTGTGCCCAGGTAAAAGCGGCGAAGGCGATCGCGAACCAACCCACAGACAGCAATAGAGCGATCGCCAGCCGTCCGGTAAATTCGCGCTTAAACTGCAGCCAGCTCATGCCGAGGGCGATCGCCATGAGTAACAGAATCGTCACTGGCTGCGGGAGGCGCTGCAAAAATCGTTGTTGGAGAAAATTATCCAAAATTGCCGCATGAAGATAAACCCCAGAAATCCGTTGCAAGGGGGAAATTTTCGTATCTACCCCCGTAGCCACAAACCCCAGCAAAACGAGTCGATCTCGAAAGGCGTCTGGGGGAACATTGCCCTCCACCACATCCACAAAGGGATACGTGGGCACCGCTTCCATTTTTCCGGGCCAATCGATCCAGAGGTTAATCCAATCGAGTTCTGGATTCGGCTGGATTTTGGCAGTGGGGGGAATGGTATCTAAAAGACTGGCATAGGTCTGCTCTCGCGCCAGGTGAAGCATAGCCAAACTCAACGTGGGGATGCCATCGAACCAGATGATGGCTTGACGGCTGATCCCATCGCTATCGGCTTCGTGGACGATGTGACCGATCGCGGCGGTGGCGGATTGTAAAATCGGCAGGGGTTCTTCCCCTTCCCCTCCCCTTGCCAGGACCGCGCGATCGTTCGCGGCGATCGCTTCGGCGAGTTCCTCATCTTGGGGACTCGGGTCGAGGAAAAGAATATCGAAACCAATGGCGGCGGGAGGAGAGGATTCCAGAGCTTGTAACAATTCAGCGTAGCGATCGCGCTGCCAGGGAAACTGTCCGTACTCTTGCAAGCTTTTCTCATCAATGGCGATGACGGCAATCCGTTCGTCCCACCCCGGGTCGGGTCGCAGTTGGAATAACATCTGATATGCCAAGCGTTCCAACCCTTGCCATGCGCCTAACTGCCACATCCCCACCGAGATGACTGCTGCGATGGTTCCGGGCACCAACGGATGATGCCCTCGGAAATATTTATCTATCCAGCCTCGAAATCCCACAACAACACCAACTGTCCTTTCAGAGTTTAGATTTTACATGATAAAAAACGCAAATGAGGACTAATTCGTTCCTTTCCCTTCTCCGTGCGGACCTATGCCGACGCTGTGGGGCAATACCCTGGTGCCGCTGAGCAAGGCGGCGGGCATTCAGGATTCGCAGAGATTTCGAGCGAAAGGCAGTGGCATCTGGTTTAGCTTAAAGTGCCTGCAGTTTCTCGTTCGAGCAAGGGATGAAATATGCCCATCGAGTATCAACGAAATTCGCGCCTCTGCTTTTCCGGAGGCGGAGGGGAGTGGAAGCCTCAAATCGTTGTACTCGTTCCCGGTGCCTCATTTTGCGGCAAATCCTCCCACAGCATTCCGGGAAGTGCGTGATTTTGTGAGGGTTGTACCGGGCAAGAGTGGTAGGATGTTTACGGCCTGATGGTATTTCGCAAAGATAAAAAAAATCAGCTTTCTCGAAGATCGAGAGAAAACTGACTGGGGAAGTGACTTGGACTAGCGGCAGATTATCGAATCGGAACCACATAGACTCGTTCGCGAACTGCTGGACCTCGGACCACAAACCGGAAACGGCGAGACCGGGGGCGAGGCACCAACAATGAAAACGTCCCATCGCTATTGGTTTCCACCAGTTCTCCGTCGAGCAGTAAAATGTCGGGGGGATCGATTTTGCCTTCGATGCGAACCAGATCCATGCCTCGGACTTGGGTGAGCAACACGCGGAATTTGGATTCCGGGGGAATCTCCTGGGGTGCTAGGGGGGCAGATCCAGGACCTATCACCGTAAACTGACCTCGACCCACGGTAACTTCTTGCCCCTGACCGCTGGCGATGACGGTGCCAGCTAAGGTTCTAACGCCGGTTTGACCGTTAGGACCGACATCGACGCCAAAGGAGGTGCCGCGCACGCCAGCGACGCCGGTGGGAGTGCGAACGCGAAACGGAGAATCGCCGCCACGGTTTTGGGCGATCGCCGGGTTCTCTGGGTCAGTGGTTTTGAGCGCTTCTAGGGTCTCGGCGGGCAGCGCTGCGCGATTTTGGGATAAGCGACCGACGGAAAAGCGGACGCGCCCCTGTTGTACGAACAAATCCACGTTGGAATCTGACAGGGTTTCGAGGTTAAATTCGGT
The DNA here is from genome assembly GCF_035615515.1 of Phormidium sp. CCY1219. GTDB lineage: Bacteria > Cyanobacteriota > Cyanobacteriia > Cyanobacteriales > Laspinemataceae > CCY1219. The sequence continues at coordinate 63,731 of NZ_JAJENT010000448.1, read as the reverse complement.
GACTTCGGCGACCTCGATGCTGCCGCGAAAATTGTCGAGGCGCAACCTTGCGGTGGAATTGACATCGGCGACGATGGTGCCGGTGGCGGGTTGCAAGCATTCTCCCGCAGAGATGAGCTGTCCTTCAAATGTGACCTCTCCGCTGACGCTTTCTACTTGCAGTCCGTTAGGACAGGCGCTGAGTTGTTGGGCGATCGCGTTTTGGTGAGGGTCGAACTGAGATTCCTCTGGGGATACGGTGGTGAATTGGGTCTGAACTGGAGAAATGCGGGGAAGGCGATCGGGGGGTAACTGGGATGCGATCGCCCTCGCGTCGTGGAGAGTTGTAGGAGGGTGATGTATTTGTTCCGGTGGGATTGAATCGCGTCTAGATGCGGTAAATTCGGATTGTGCGGGCGGATTGCGGTGGGTTTGATTTTCGCCATCGAGAGGGGAATGGGCGATCGCGGTTTGGATTGGAGTGATGGCGCAAATCCCTCCTAAGGATAAACTCACTAGGGCGATGCGAGGCCAACGTTTAATGCGACTGAAAGATTCGATCGGGGACATGGATTTTTATCCAAATACTTTAGCTTATCTGTAGAATTATGCTGGATCCACCCTGGGGCAACAGGAGGAAGCTGACTTCCGGCGCGGGCGCGAGAAAGCGATTGCTCTCAGAAGGCTAGACCCTCGAAGGGTTGCCGGCATCTTGCTACAGTTCTCGCCATCCTAGAATGAATCCCTCTCAGGTTTCGGATTTTGGAGAATCGAATCCGGATTTAGGCGCTTAACAATGCCGAGGGGTTTTAGGGTATGAAAGGGCGATCGCTTGACCAGCCACATCTCTCCCAACGAGCCAACAGATGCCAAAGCGCATTTTAGCCGATTTTGTACCATAAATCTTGGTTTTTCTGGAATAAAATCCGGCTTAGCTTTGGATCGGTGCGTTATTCCTGGCTTGACGGGGGCTGAGGATTCCCAATTCAGCACGAATGCAGTTTTCTGTTCCCCGATCGCCGGCTGAGTGTAGGTTCAAACGGGAATTTCTGTGACGGTGACTCCGGGGTTTGTGTGGGGTTCTTGCAAGTATGGATTCCCCCGGAAAGCAGTGGCCTGTATTTCTGAATTTGCCGGGTATTTTTGGGGTATTTTTTGAATTTAAAAATTTTTCAATCCTCGCTCTAACGGATATTTATTTTCCTTCATTTATTGTTAAATTGCCTCAAAATAAGAATATAAATCGCCGAAAAAATTAGCTGCGATCGCGGAGGTTTATTCGGTTTTTACAAGCTCAGCGATCGCTGCGCTTTGGTAAGGTTTAACCGACAATCAAAGCTATCAGTATGTTTGATTAACACTGACTTTGCTTAATTTTGGTACGCCTTTTCCGAGAAACTATCTGTGAAATAACAACCCGTTTTTTGGTGATAATTTTCTCGGGAACCATGCTTCATCTCAATCAATTGAGAGGAGATTTATTCCTCGGATTCAATGGTAGATTCGAGGGTTGTCCCGCTTGCGGGAGTGGGAGAAGACTCGGCGGAAACCTGACCGGTGATCCAAGTTAGTCCGGCAACTGCAGTGACTAAAATTGCGGCATAGCCCACGTACAAATGAATCGGACTGAGGGAAAATCCAGAAGCAGAGTTGAATTCTTCCGAGGTGTTGGCGAGGGTTTGATGCGGAGTAATTTCGGGTAAAGAATCAGCAATCTCCGAACCGCTTAATCCCAAGGCATCGCCGAGGCGACGGACAAACCCACGCACGAAAATGGCTGGGGGCAAACTCTCGACGGTCCCGTTTTCGATTGCCTTGATGTGATCCAGGGGAACGTAGGTCCATGCGTGCAGTTGATAGAGAGAAATACCTCTGTCAAGGCGAACCTGTTGCAGTTCTTCTCCTACTTGACGCAAAGCGGTTTCCCAGGCTTGCTGGGGATCCACTGCGGCGATCGCGCTATGGGGCGTCTCTTCCCCATTTTCCCTCGTTATTTCGAGGGGGTTTGAGCGATCGCTGGTCGGATCGAGGCCAGAATTGTCAGCATCCCGGGAATTGGATGCGGAACTTGGGCTAAAACCGAAGGCGGGATTGGATCCTGTCATTGCTATTATCTCCGAGCTTCAGGGTAATAGATTCTCATGTAGAAGTGTTAAGCGTCAAGTGGGGGGTTAAACCCCTCATGTACTAAACCCCTCAATCAATAACAATTGAAACCGGGAATTGTCCAGTCGAGTCGATCGCTCTGGCACTCATTTTTCGCCCCTAGGGTAGGACAGCAATGGCCAGAGTTCTTTCTAAATCAGGGTTTCACGAAAACGGACAACATTTGTGCCCCCGCACTAGCTGGAGGCAAACTCGGCTAAAAATGTTTCGATTGTCTGATTAAACGCCGTGGGTTGAACTAAAAACGGCCAATGATTCCCAGGGAGTCGCTGGATCCTAAGATGTTTTAAATACTTGAGGTAAGGCTTCATTTGCCAAGCGGAACGATTGACCCCTTTTTCCGGTTGAATGAATAAAGTGGGAATCGCGATCGCTTCAGTTAACCCCGCCACCCGCATCACATCGGCAAAAATTCCATCCCGGGCGGCGACGACAAACTTACTCCCCCAATTCCCATCCAGTTTTTGCTCGATAGACCCTTCAAACACCTGCTGTTGCAAAGGACTCCATCCGGCGTACTGACCGAGTTGCTGCGCCTGCGCCTGCGCCGCCTCATAACTGGGAAATGGCCCGATCATTTTCAAGCAATCCAGAGTGCGATAAAGAATTGGAAAACTCAACTTGAGAAAGCTAGGCATTTTGGTAATAAAAATCGGATCCACCAAGATGGTAGTTTTGAAGCGCTGCGGGTTTTGGCGCGCCCAAATCGGAATCAATTTTCCACTCCAGGAGTGACCCAAGATGTGGGCGCAGTCCCAACCGAGATGGTTCATCACTCCTTCCAGGTCCGCGATCGCCTCGGTGGCCGAGTATCCCGTTTCCGGTTTGCCGCTTTCCCCGTGACCGCGCATATCCGGTGCCACAATATGATAGCGATCGGCCAAATACTCCCCTAAGCTACACCACACTCCCGCATGGTCTCCCAACCCATGCAATAACAACAGCGGCTCTTTTCCTCGGTTCCACTCCAGGTAAGAAAGCTCGATATCTGGTAATTTCAACGTTTTACGACTGGGCATAATGCATGATTTGTGATGTTTGGGGGTTGATTGTAACGCGATTCACCACGGGCAAAACATCTCGGCGGCGATGCAAAGGTCCGCCGGTCCGTTTCTCTTGACCCTATTTTTCCCTGGAATGCAAGAAAAACAGATGGGCTGCCAAACCCTCCACCCTGTGGCACACTAGAGAAAGCGCGCACCAACCCTTGTTTGGGTTCTCCCCCGAGCTGCGTTTCACCTGTAAAGCCGATCGCCTCCGACGCAGATGCTCAAAATTGTCTCCGGGTCATTTTGGATTGTGGTTAGCCTCCTGGTCCTCCTTTGGGTACTCCGAGGACTACAGGTTCTCTCTGGTATTTCCAGCGGAGTGATTTGGCTATTGCTTTTTTTGTCCATTGCTTTAGCCGTCATTTATCGCTGGCAAAGCCCCCGACGGTATTAAAACTATTTTGAGGCGGTTAAAGAAGGGAAATTGACAAAGCTACAGTTCGCTTTCCTCCCGTTTTCCCCGATGGAACCTATGCCTTGCCCCTTCGCTTTTCTCCCTCGGAACCCTGATTTGTTTGCGAAGTTGATACGGTTAATTTTGGGTTAAAATAGTCTTCCACTTAGAAACTTTAGGATTTTGTAACCAGGGTAACAACATCCACAGTTGGCGATCGCCCCACAGGGTGACAGGGTTTTGGCGTCATCGTTACCATTGAACCATGCCATTTCGGCGATCGCCCCATACTGCTTTTTTACCGAAAAACCACAACCGCTGATGAACGAACTACTACAAACCGATACAAAAAAAAGCATAACCACCCGCTTTCCGCGCTCGATATTGTCAGTGAGTCGAGCTGAATTTGGCAACCCAGAAGACAATCCAGCGGCGAAAGAGCGCCCCCTAAAACTACAGGTGAAGGAAGGAACGATTCCCACGGATTTGCAAGGGCATTTGTTCTTCATTGGGGCGAATGGGTCGATTGATTCACCCCCGGGGGATGTAGATGTCAGTGAAGCCACGGTCTGCCCTTCTCGTGATGGCACTACCCCTCTTTACAATGGCGATGGGATGGTTTATCGGGTGGATTTCGACAATCTGCAAGAGGGGGTATTTCTGTCCGCGCGATTGGTGAAACCCCCCTGTTATTACGCCGATGTAACCACCGCTAAATGTCCCGACTATCGCAGCTTGAAATTTTACAATCTAGGCATCGCGAGAATCTCTCGGTTAGGGTCGCGCAATCAATTAAATACCGCCTTTTTGCCGATGAAATTTCAGGGGGAAAACCGCGATCGGTTGTTGGTGACCTGGGATGTGGGTCGTCCCTACGAAATCGACCCGAAAACCCTCGAAACCGTGACGCCGGTGGGGGGCAATGATGAATGGGAAGAAGTCAGCAAGCTGGGCAATTCGTTGGGTCAACCGCCGCAAGTGTTTAAAATCGTGCAAACCTCGGCGCATCCCTGTTTCGACCCTTATACGTCCGAGATGTTTACGGTAAATATTGGGCGATCGCCTGCCAATGTTTTCTCGCAATTATTTCCGATTTGCTATTTGTTGAAAGAGTTGGTAGACTGGCTGAAAAATCGCGGCAAAGTTACCACCTATCCCGCAGAAGATGCTGAACTCAAACCGCCGGATGAGAAGGGAGAATTTTCCCTGCAATTCGGATGGAAAAAACTCTACCAAATTTTCCAAAGCTTGATGCTTTTCCTGCAGGCAATTTGGGAATTTTTTACGGGAAACTTTGTGTATTTGATGCAGTGGGACGGTGCGGGTAAGCTGAAAAAATGGAAAGTTCACTATAATGGATGCCCCCTGAAAATCGAGCAAAGCATCCACCAAATGGGGGTAACAGAAGATTATATAGTGCTGGTAGATACCGCCTTCAAGCTTTCTATTGAAGAATTGCTGCCCTCTTTTTCAAACATCAATGACGCGGCAGAAATCGAAAAAATTCTCAGAAATTGGTTCGATAAACCGCAACTGTCTCATACGCGGGTTTATATCATCAATCGCCGGGATTTAAAGCCGGAAAAAGATTCTGTGGATGCTAAGAAAGCCATCATTCCGGGAGAAGCGGCGCACTTTTTGGTAGACTATCGCAACCCGGGCGATCGCATTACCCTGCATGTGTCCCATGTGTGTGCCTGGGATGCGGCGGAATGGCTTTCCGAATTTGACTATGACGAGAATGAAGCAGGGGAAAAGCTGGGGCGTCTGTATGGCGCGATCGCCGGACCGATGGATATCAGTCGATTGGGGTGTCACGAAATCGATGGCAAAACCGGTACCTTAATCGAGAACCAACAACATACGGTAATGGACGTGAATTATACCTGGGGGCCGGCATTATATGCTTATCGCAATTTTCCCCATCCCGAGACCCTGGAGAATATTTACTGGAGTTGTTTGGGATGTTGGTCGGAACTGAAAACTCCCCACATGGTTCACCTGTATCGAGATTACCCCCACCGACAGATCGGACTGGAATTACTGGATGAAATTACCGCACAAGGTCGCAACTCGAATCTATTGCGGGTGCAGATAAAACCCCGAGAAAGTGTCAAAGCGGGGGAAAACCGATTGAGCATCGCTGATGTTTATCAGTTTCCCGAGAATCGGTGGGCGATTTCTCCTCAATTTATTCCCCGCAGCGATCGCGGAAGTTCTACCGATGGTTACATCGCTTGCATCGTTCATCACGGGGACGGATCCGATCCGACTAACGGCAATGAATTGTGGATTTTTGATGCCGCCGATCTCAAAAGTGGGCCAAAATGCAAACTGTGGCATCCTGATTTTAACGTCGGTTTTACCATCCACACCACTTGGTTAGCCCACATCGAGACCCGGAATTCTTCCTATCACGTAAATTCCCATGACGATTACCAGCATTTAATCGACAAACAGAGTTCAACCTATCGAACCCTCATCCAAACCTTGTTCGATAACTGGGTCTATCCGCAGCGGGAACCAAAAAGCGAATTGGATTGCCAAATGCCTAGGGAACCGGGGATGAAAAAGCCGTAACCTTTTTTCAAATTGCAGTTATAATAAGGGGGCGATCGCTTGCACCGCTAAATTTAATTTGACTGGAGCGATCGCCTGGCCAGTTTCACCTTTCAGATTGCCTTGTTCCGGGTGAAAACGACAATTTCACCGCATAACTTTTTCACTCATCGCAATAAACGTAACATCATGCTGAAAATTTCTGGCTACACTATCCTAGAATCAATCTATAACAGCGATAATTCCATTGTCTATCGGGCGCGCCGAGACGCCGACGGGGAATCGGTCATCCTCAAACGTCTCTCAGAAGATTATCCAGACCCGGACAAACTGAAGCGCTACAAACGGGAATATGAAATCACTCGCACTCTCCAGAACCTAGAGGGAGTTGTTCGGGCATATAGCTTAGAAAAATCGCAAAATTTCCTGGTGATGGTGCTAGAGGATTTTGGCGGAAAATCCTTGGCAAAATTGCTTGAATTGCGCCGATTCGAGCTAGCCGAGTTTTTGGATATTGCGATAAAAAGTGCCGAAAGTTTAGGGCAAATTCATCAAGCCGATATTCTGCACAAGGATATCAACCCGGCAAATATCATTTACCACCCCGAAACTGGCCAGTTAAAACTGATAGACTTCGGGATTTCCACCGTGTTATCCCGCGAAAATACTACCTTAAGAAATCCCCAAAAATTAGAGGGAACCCTGGCCTATATGTCACCGGAACAAACCGGGAGAATGAATCGCTGCGTGAATTACCGAACGGACTTTTATTCCCTCGGGGCTACCTTTTACCAATTACTGACCCATTCCTTGCCCTTTGAGGTCAGCGATGTGATGGAATTAGTCCACTGTCATTTGGCAAAATATCCGATTTCTCCCTGCGAGGTAGATGAAACCATTCCTAAAGCGCTGTCCGATATCGTGATGAAACTGATGGCGAAAACGGCAGAAGAACGGTATCAAAGTGCTTATGGAATTCAAGCGGATTTAGAAATCTGTCGATCGCAGTTACGAGAAACGGGACGTATTGACGAGTTTCCGTTGGGGACACAAGAGCTTTACGATCGCTTTCAGATTCCGGAAAAACTGTACGGTAGAGAAGCAGAAATCGAGACCTTACTGGCAGCATTTCAGCGCGCGATCGGGGAAGGGACAGATGCGGCGCACAGCGAAATGATGCTGATTGCCGGCTATTCCGGAATTGGAAAATCGGCTTTAGTGCAAGAAATTTACAAACCGATTACTGCCTATCGCGGGTATTTTATCGGGGGGAAATTCGACCAGTTGCAGCGCAATATTCCTTATACGGGTATCGTGCAGGCATTTTCGGCGGCGATCGCCCAGATATTAACCGAAAGCGAATCGCAAATCCAACAGTGGCGCGATCGCCTGCTGGCGGCCCTAGGCGTCAACGCTCAAATTATCATCGATGCCATCCCAGATGTGGAACTGATTATCGGTCCTCAACCGCCAGTGGAAGAACTGGGTGCCACGGAGGCGCAAAACCGCTTTAATTTAGTATTTCTCAATTTCGTTAAAGTCTTCGCCCAAAAAGAACATCCCCTAGTGCTGTTTCTCGACGATTTGCAATGGGTGGATTCCGCTTCGCTGAAATTGATTCAACTGCTGATGAGCGAATCGGAACTGAACTATTTATTTTTTATTGGAGCCTATCGGGATAATGAAGTGAGTGCCACTCATCCCTTGAGTTTGGCGCTGGAAAACATTCGCCAATCCGGGGCAATTGTCCATCAGATTTCTCTGCCACCGCTGTCGGGAGAAACGGTGAACCAGTCGATTGCAGATACCCTGCGCTGCACCACAGAAGAAACTGCGGAATTGGCGGGACTGGTGTTCCAGAAAACTCAGGGAAATCCCTTTTTTATGAAGGAATTTCTCACCTCGCTTTATGCTGATGAATTGTTATATTTTGAGTATCCTTCTGGGGCATATTCTGAGGGAGATAAGGGCAATATCGGAAGAACTGGCGGCGGTTGGCAGTGGGAGTTAGGGAGCATTCAAACCGCTCAAATCACCGATAATGTGGTGGAATTGATGGCGGGAAAAATTCAAAAGCTAGGGGAGGAAACCCAGGATATTCTCAAAATTGCCGCCTGTATTGGGAATCAATTCGACTTGCAAACTTTGGCAGTGGTGACGGAAGAACAGCCAGAAACGATTGCGCGCAGAATTTTTAGTGCGGTGAAAGGGGGATTGATTGTAGCGCTGGGTGAGGATTATAAGTTTGTGGAATTTACCGATCGCGATCGCTTGGCGGTTCGCTACCAATTCGTTCACGATCGCGTCCAGCAGGCGGCTTACGAACTGATTGCGGAGGATGTGAAACGGGCGGTGCATCATAAAATTGGCGGCTTGTTGTTGAAAAATACTCCCGCCAATGAATTGGGCACGAACCTGTTTGAAATTGTCGGTCATCTGAACTGTGCTGCGGATTTAATCGACACCGAATCCGAAAGCATTGAATTAGCAAGGCTCAATTTATCTGCTGCCCAAAAAGCGAAAGATGCGACGGCTTATGCAGCGTCTCTGGAATATTTACATGCCGGAATTGCCTGCTTACCGGCACAGGCGTGGGTGCAGCACTACGAGTTAACCTTTGCGCTGCACAAAGAACTGGCAGAGGTGGAATATTTGAATGGCAATATCGAGCGATCGCGCGAACTGATTAATCTATTGCTCGCCGAAGCCAAAACCACTCTGGAAAAAGCAGAAATTTACCATCTGCTGGTGTTGCAGTACACCGTAACTGCCAATTACCCCGCCGCCATTGAAACGGGGAAAACCGCGCTGAAGCTGTTGGGAATTGAATTGCCCGAAACCGATTTGAAGGCGGCATTTGAGGCGGAACTCGCCCGCATCCAAACCCGCCTGAGCGATCGCGATGTCTCCGCTCTCCTCGATGCACCGCACATGCAAAATCCGGAACATATTATCGCCCTGAAATTGCTCGTTAACCTAATTACCAGCACTTTTGCTTCCGATTACGACCTGTTTACCGTCGTTTCTACCAAGGTGGTTAATTTCTCTTTGGATTACGGCCATTGCAGAGACTCCTCAATGGTGTATTCTAATTATAGCAATATCGTCGGTTCGGCCCTGGGCAATTATAAATTAGCCTACGAACTGTGCCAGTTAGCCTTACAGCTTTCCGACAAGTTTAATAACTTGACCTTAAAGTGTAAAGATGGCCTGATTTTTGGATACGTTACCAATCACTGGTTTAAACCCTTAAAGCAATCCGAGGCTATCTTTGACGAAGCCTATCAAGCCGGCTTGGCTGTGGGAGAGTTGCAATATGCAGGGTTTCTTCTCCATTGTAGAAGTGTCCATCATTTTTGTCAAGGAAATAACCTGCTGAATCTCCTGGCAAATATCGAGGAATTTCTGCCTTTTACTTATCGAACTAACAATCAATGGTCGATTGACGAACTGTTGGCAATTAAGCTTGTGAGTTTAAAGTTGATTGGGCAAAACCAGGAACAGTCGGAGTTGGAGCAAACTGCGCTAACTGAAGAACAATTTTTGTTTGATTGCGAATCTCATCACAGTTTCCAGCCGCTGTGCGTTTATCATACCTTCAATGCCCTTGCTCTCTATTTAGATGGCGAGCTATCTTTAGCTAAAGAATCCATTGCAATTGGCCATCAATACCAGAAATTTATCACGGGAGGCATTCTCGTTGCCGACATTAATTTTTATCAGTCTCTCATTTTCGCGAGACTCTATGCCACGGCGAGCGAAACCGAAACACAAGAGTATCCCGAAACCATCGCCAGCAATCAACAGCAGATGAAAATCTGGGCGGATAACTGCCCGGAGAACTTCCTCCATAAATATCTGCTAGTCGAGGCGGAAATTGCGCGGATAGAAGGGCGGGATTTAGAGGCGATGGAACTGTACGATCGCGCCATTGCATCCGCCGGAGAAAATGAATTTATCCACTACGAAGCTTTAGCCAACGAACTTGCGGCTAAATTTTGGCGACAGCGGGGTAAAGAAGATTTTGCCACAATTTATCTGAAAAAAGCTTACTATGGCTATCAACTCTGGGGCGCTCAGCGCAAACTGGAAGAATTAGAACGAAACTATCCCCAAGTCGTTAGTCAAAAGCAATCTTCGCGGCAATTGTCCAAAAAATCTATCACCCAAACGTCTGGGGCGCATCAGGATTCGGATCTGGATTTTGCCACAGTAATGAAAGCCAGCCAAGCGATTTCCAGCGAGGTGGTTTTATCCGCCTTGCTCTCCAAACTGATGGCGATCGCGATTGAAAATGCCGGGGCACAAAAAGGCAGTTTGATTTTATCTCAAAATGGCCAATTAACCATCGAAGCGGCGCGAGAAGTCGATGGGGAAATCCAAGTGCTGAACTCCGTGCCCATTCAACAAGCTGACATTCTCCCGCAATCGATTATCAATTATGTAGCTCGCACTGGAGAAAGTGTGGTTCTAAGCGATGCCAGCGCCGAGGGAAACTTTACCGCAGACCCTTATATTATTGCCCATCAATCCCAGTCGGTTTTATGTGCGCCAATTCTCAATCAAGGCAAACTCATCGGCATGATTTATTTAGAAAACAATCTAGTTGCCGATGCCTTTACCCCACAGCGTTTAGAAGTGCTAAGCATCCTCTCCGCCCAAGCAGCGATTTCGATTGAAAATGCCCTGCTTTATCAAACCCTGGAACAAAAAGTCATCGAACGAACCGCGCAATTAGCTGCAGCAAACGAGAACCTGGAGCTGGCGAATCAAGAAATTACCGTTTTAAACGAGCGGTTGAAAGCCGAAAATTTGCGGATGTCGGCGGAATTAGACGTGACGCGGCGTCTGCAGCAGATGATTTTGCCGAAACCAGCGGAATTAGAGGCGATCGCCGGGTTAGATATTGCAGCATTTATGGAAAGTGCCGATGAAGTGGGGGGAGATTATTACGACATTCTCCAACATGAAGGGCGAGTGAAAATTGGCATTGGGGACGTGACGGGACATGGATTAGAAAGTGGGGTATTAATGATGATGGCGCAAACCGCCATTCGCTCCCTGTTTACCCACCGGGAAACCGATGCAGTGAAATTTTTGCAAACCCTGAATCAAACCCTTTACGAAAATGTATTGCGGATGAATAGCGATAAAACCCTTACCCTGTCGTTAATCGATTACGAACAAAATTGCTTGCGCTTGAGCGGACAGCATGAAGAAGTTATCTTGGTGCGATCGAGTGGGGAAGTGGAACGAATCGACACGATGGATTTGGGTTTTCCGGTGGGGTTAGAGTCGGATATTGCCGATTTTATTGCGGAAACGGAAGTGAAATTGAATCCGGGGGATGTGGTGGTACTCTACACCGATGGGATTACCGAAGCGTTAGATGCCAGTGGCGATCGCCTGTATGGATTAGAGCGATTCATTCAAGTGGTGCGAGACCATCGCCAAGAGAGTGCGGCCCAGATTAAAGCAGCGGCGATCGCGGACCTGCAACAGCACATGGGCGATCGTAAACCTGACGATGACATTACGTTAATCGTCCTCAAACAGCGCTAATCGGCCAGAGAATTGCCCGCATTTGTGCCCATTTCAGTGGCGATGTCTCCGGGCTTTTTTCCGCCGCATGGCTTCCCCGACGCTGACGTTTAACTGAGCACCCAATAACACCACCAAAGAACTCAGGTAAAGCCACAGTTGCAAAATCACGATAGTTCCCACTGCACCATAGGTGCGGTTGTAATTGCCAAAATGAGACACGTACAGGCGAAATAAACTCGAAATCAGCGCCCACAACAGGGCCGCCACCACCGCTCCCGGAATCAGGGGCGTATCGTGACGGCGATGAGACGGACCAAAGAAATACAAAAAGGCAAACGCCGCCGACACGATCAGCAAGGTGAGAGGGCGACTCCAAAAATGCCACACTTCTAGCAGTCGCGATTCTAATTCGCAACTGGGCAAAGGCTGCAACAAGCACAGCAAACCGGACTCGCGCAAACAATCCTGACCGGATTCTAGCAGGCAGGTGCGACGGGCGAGCAACTGCACCACCCAATCGCTGATAAATACCAAAAAACAGGCGACAATCAGCAAAATAATGGTGCCGATCGCCAGGGCGATGGAGACGAGTTTGGCTTTCCAAAAAGGTCTGGCTTCTTCGATGGGGATTTGATGAATGCGATCGAGGGCGGCAATTCCGGCCCCGATCGCCCCGGAAAATACCCACAGCGTTCCCAAAAACCCCACGGAAAAGACCTCTTGATTGCGACTTTGCAAAATTTCTCGGATCAAGCTGGTAATCATGTCCCACACTTGTTCCGGAATCACTTCGGCAAGTTGTCGCCCCAAATTGAACAGGGTAGATTGTAACGGTTCAAATAGCCCGATCGCCGCAATCACTGCCAATAAGGCGGGAAACAGGGATAACATTGCATGAAAGGCTATCTCTGCCGACAGGCCGGTTAATCGCTGTTTTCCCACGCGATCGACGATCTGGCGCACTGTGGAAAAATTTAAGTACAGAAAAAAGTTAAAAAAGCTGACGATTGGCGTTCCCAGCCAGCGCAGCAGCTTCCCAATTTGCTTAAATAACGATAAGATAATTTTGGCAGCTTTTCGGCCAAATTTCACTAATCTAGGCCGCCGCTCGAGGAAGCGGTTGATATCCTCCCGCAGGGCTGCCCAATTTCTCGCTCGCAAGAACCGAAAAAAACTTGCAAATCGCATGGGGATAATGGGGGTGACTTCTAAATAACCTGACGTGGGGTCAGTTACCGGACGATCGCTCTGTCATTAGTCATAGCGCATCATCGAATTGATTCACTTTAGTGCATCCCCCGAGGAATGGGGGATAAATCTGGACGATCGCAGGGGAGGGGAAACAGATGGCTGGAGATGTTTCGCAGTGGTTGGAAGAAATTAAATCGCTCAAACAGCAGTTAGCTGAGCTGCAACAAGAGTTGCAAAAGGCTCATGGCAGTACCGATCGCTGGCGGGAACTGTACAATAAGGAGGCTCAGCAGCGCCGCAGTGAGGTTCAGCAACATCAAACGGCGATCGCTCAGTTGCGATCGCAACTCGAGGACATGCAGGGCAAATCCGCCGGGGATGCCTCGTCGGGTTCTACTGCGTCCCAATTGGCCTCGGAACTCTCGCAACTGGATGATGAAGGGTTAAAAGCTAAACTGATTGAGGTCCTGCGCGATCGCGATCGGGCGCGGCAAGAGGTGTCTCGTCTCTCGGATGCCCTGGAAGCCGAAAAAGTCGCCCACGAACAAACTCGCGCCAGTTTAACTTCTGCCCTTGGCGATACGGTGGAACTGCTCAAAAAAGGCCAATCGTCCGGAAAGGGCGGTCCGAATCTGGACTTGTTCCAATCTTTAAAAGGAATTCATCCCCCCACTTCCCCGGAAAAGCAATCGAACCATGAGGAAAGCGGGGGGAATTGAGACTTGAGACTGGAGAAGGGTTAAAAATTAAGAAGTGCGAATGGCCAAATTAATCCTGTATTCTGCATTCTTAATTCTTAGTTCTTAAAAACCCATCACTTTGGCCACGGCTTCGATTTCCGGCTCAATTCCCTGTTTGAAGGCGTTGTTGCAGTGTTTGATGGCGGTATCTGGGTCTTTGAGTCCGTTGCCAGTGAGGACGCAGACGATTTTAGCACCGGTGGGTACCCGATCTTTGACTTTTAGCAAGCCGGCGACGGAGGCGGCGGAGGCGGGTTCGCAAAATACGCCTTCTTGGGAGGCGAGGAGGCGATAGGCGTGGAGAATTTCCTCGTCGGTAACGGCAGTGAAACCGCCTCGAGAGGCTTCGGCGGCGGCGATCGCTTTTTCCCAACTGGCGGGGTTGCCGATGCGGATGGCGGTGGCGATGGTTTCGGGATTGGACACGGGGGATCCCTGAACGATGGGGGCGGAACCGGCAGCTTGAAAGCCCATCATTTGCGGCAGGCGATCGCATTTGCCGGCTTGTTTGTACTGGCAAAATCCCATCCAATAGGCGCTGATGTTGCCGGCATTGCCTACGGGAATGCACAGCCAGTCGGGGGCGTTGCCGAGCACATCCACGACTTCAAATGCACCGGTTTTTTGTCCTTCGAGGCGATAGGGATTGAGGGAATTGACTAACGTCACGGGATAGCGATCGGCCATCTCGCGCACGATTTCTAGGGCGCGATCGAAGTTACCTTTGATGGCCAATACTTCTGCGCCGTAGACTAATGCTTGGGCGAGTTTGCCGAGGGCCACATAGCCATCGGGAATCAGGACGAAGGCGCGCATTCCACCGCGTCTGGCATAAGCGGCGGCGGAAGCGGAGGTGTTGCCGGTACTGGCACAAATCACTGCCTCGGATCCTTCTTCTTTGGCTTTGGAAATGGCCATCGTCATCCCCCGATCTTTAAAACTGCCGGTGGGGTTGAGACCATCGTATTTGACGTACACTTCCACCTGTTTGCCCACGATCTCGGCGATCGCCGGGACGGGAATTAGGGGGGTGTTGCCTTCTTGCAGGGTCACGATGGGGGTGCGATCGCTCACGGGGAGATACTCGCGGTACGTTTCGAGCAAACCGGGCCAGCCGGCAGGTCGAATTGGGTCACTGTTGGAAAGTGAACCGGAATCTGGGGAAGCAGGGGTAGAAGAACTAAGCGTCACCTTGGTTAATTTAATTGCACTTCAGACAAACTTATCAGTCCGATCTCAGTTTAGCGCGAGAGTCCCCGTTGCATACTGGGGGACAAGATGATTCGGCGATCGCGCCAAAGTTGCAGGTGCATCTGGCGGGGGGAACTGAGGTAATCTACTGCCTTGCCTACCTACGGGCGGTGGGGGAGGATGACCGACACTCGGGCAATCAACCCAGAACTCCTTGCCTATTAGAAATATTGATATATCGGCTGCTTTTTTCTCTGAGAATTAAGATAAAATTAAACTTTGGTTTGAGAGTAAGCAGAAATCACTAACGAACGACTGATGCCCACTGTTCTATCTAGCCGATCCAAGTCTGAGAGCCTGCAGAGTAATCCCAATGCGGTGACGTCGGGAACCTCCGCCCAAGGTCGCGCCCGTAGTACCGACGGCGATCGCATCGTGCAAAAGCTGAAGTCTGTCTATCAGGTTCATCAGCAAGTGAAATTCCTGCACTTGCAGGCAGAAGCAGACTATCTGCTGCAACAGTTGCAAACGCTCAAACAGCAAAAGCAGCAGTTGCCCCAGTCCAACTCGGGATCGGCGCTGTCAGAATAGTGCTGCCTCTGGGAAACAAGCGGCGCATCGAGCGCGAGAATGGCACTCTATATCGGGGAATGGGGCACTGAGTGCCGATTCCCCGGTGGATGCGCCCCGTACTCCCCCCCCCAACCAGGCGCGATCGCCCCATGCCTTTACCCGGACCTGCGCGATCGCGCTGGGTTATTTTTTATGCCGCATAAAATCCCAAAATAGGATTTTTAGGGGGTCGGGGAAGGAATCCCATTGCGCGAATCAGTGGAAAGATAACAAAATTAAATAGGATTGAGTGAAATAGACTTTAGCATAAAATCGGTCAATTCTGAGAAATTTTATCGGTTTGTCTGGGGGAAATTTTTCGGCTGAGAATCGCTGCATAGAATTAAGGGATTGTCAAGGTAAAAAAATAAATTTTATATTAAGAAATAGCTGGGAGACTTTCTGAGAAAAAATTTTTTTTGGGGGCGGCGATCGCGGGGGGAAAGCGAGAGAAGACCGGCAGGGGTTTTCAGGGGCGATCGGGCCAAAGCGCCACACCTCCATGCAGGGGATCGAAACAGCAGATTGGCAAAAGTTATGGAAAAAATTCCGGCAGATTGAGGAGAGATGTGTTATAAAAATGAAAGTTTTCTGAGGTGCCGCAGGAGTATGAACTCTCGGGATGGATAGGACAAGCTACCGACTATTCCGGAACTCGGCATTTCTGTAACGGAGAAAGTACGCACTGCCTGCGACTTCTGATGGGTTAGCAGGCGTTGGATGTGCTGAAATTGAATGATTGGCAAGACCTAGAGACCGGAGAAGATTGGTTTATAAATGACTGCATCAACGTTAAAACCTCAGCCGTTGAAATCCGAGGCAATCGAGTCAGATTTTCGCCTGAGAGATATAATAAAAACCCTGCCGAAAGAGGTATTTATCCAAAATCGGCGTAAAGCTTGGACTAAGGTAGCGGTCAATGTTTTGCTGGTAGGGGTGGGCTACTGGGCGATCGCGATTTCTCCGTGGTTTTTATTACCCGTAGCTTGGGTGTTTGCGGGAACGGCGTTGACGGGATTTTTTGTGATCGGGCATGATTGCGGTCACCGCTCTTTCGCCCATCGCAAATGGGTGAACGATTTGGTGGGACATTTGACGATGTTGCCATTAATTTATCCCTTTCATGGATGGCGCATCGGTCACAATTACCACCACAAACACACGAATAAACTGTTCGAGGACAATGCGTGGGAACCTTGGACTACTGAGGATTACGATCGCACCCCTAGCGGCATCCGGTGGTTTTATCGCCGACTGCGGGGACGGTTTTGGTGGATAGGATCTATCACTCACTGGGCGTTTTTGCACTTTGACTGGCGACCCTTTACGGGGAAACAGCGCGAACAGGTGAAGTTTTCTGCGTTGGTGGTTATCGCGGGGGCGGCGATCGCCTTCCCGGTGTTAATTGCCACCACTGGCATTTGGGGATTTGTGAAGTTTTGGTTGCTCCCTTGGTTGGTGTACCATTTCTGGATGAGTACCTTTACCATCGTTCACCACACGGCGACAGATATCTCTTTTGCGATGCCCGAGGAGTGGAATGAAGCGAAAGCGCAGTTAAGCGGTTCGGTTCACTGCGACTATCCCTGGTGGGTGGAATTCCTCTGCCACGATATTAACGTTCACGTTCCTCATCACGTTTCTACGGCAATTCCGTCTTACAATTTGCGCCAGGCACATCGCAGTTTGCAAGAAAACTGGGGCGAATATCTCAAGGAAACTCGCTTTTCCTGGTCTTTGATGAAGGAGATTACGGACAAGTGTCATCTGTATGATGCGGATAACGCCTACAAGTCGTTTCGCGAATATCATGCCAGCAAGTAACCCGGGTTAGCCTGGAGGCCAAAAAATCTTTAACTAAGTCATCATCCGGATAAGGTGGATGTTGAGTGGAGACGCGGTTATCGCGTCTCTATTTGTTTTTGGGGGTTTCGTCGGGTCAATGCAGGACTTTTGTGCGGGAAAAATCCGCTGGTTTACTTCGCGAAACGCTTTGGGGGCGATCGCCACCGGGTCTCTAGGGCGGGCAAGTGTGTTTCATAATAGAACGAAAAATTGCCAGAATGTAATTTTGCCATCACAGAAGGAGGGGTGACGTGACCCAACCGATTTTTCGCCGAAATGGAGAGTCAGGGCGATCGCGCGATTCTATGCCAGAACCGATGCCGTTGAGCTATCGGGGGGTTTATCACTGCCCGGTTTGTCGCTACGGCAAAATTTCCGAACTGCCGATGATGGATGCCTTTGGCTGTCAGTTTTGCAACCACATTTTTAGTGCAGACATCGAGAATAACTCGGTGAAATTGGCCGATAGTTCCCTGCCCCTGACTTGGTATTGGAATGGTCGCCGATGGCAAGGGGCGCATCGTGCCGGTGTAGAATTGGGGTGGCCGATTTGGATTGCGGCGATCGCGATCGTGGCATTGCCTCCCACGGTGGTGGGACTCGCTGCCTATATATTTCCCCCGGTCCCCGGTAGCAGTTTGAGTTGGTTGCCTCAGTTTTGGACCGTTTCCGCATTTTTCGCCCATCTCACGATCGTGATTTGGCTGCTGGTGGAATACTATCAGTTTCCCCTGTTGGTCTTTGTCCGCGCGTGGCGACGGCGTTTGGGGCGACAAGCATCGTGAACGGCGATCGCTTTTCCCCACATCCGTTTGGGCTTGGGGTGCAAAACTTGCGCCCCTTAACCCCCACTCTAACCCAGGTTTTCCCCATTCTGGGGGATGTGTCATCTAGGGACGACCTTCTATTTTTCTTCTATTTTTTCTGTTTTTTAGCAACGCTAAAAATCCGATAGTTACCCCGTTTGGAGTCTGGCTTTAGGTTGCCTTTTTTTTCCTCGATCTGCACCAGATTATATTCCACATTGTCGGCATGAATGGCAAAGGTAATCTGACAAATATCTAAAAAGTTCAGCAACCACTGACATTCTGCCACCGACTGACTTTCGTAATAGCGAATTAATTTAGCCAGACAAGCATCTAGGTGCGTCTGACTGGAGGGAGAAATCAAAATAATTTTTAAAAGCAAGACCACTAAGGTGAGTGGGTTTCCCTGAGATAGCATAATAATAAATAATTCTGACGGATCGCGATGGTTTTCTAGAATGAGGAAATTTATGACGCGATTGCAGGTTCTCGCAATTAGTCCTTGACTGATAATTTCATCCTCGTAGTCTGAATAAAGGGGGTCTATTTTTTCAGAGAGCTTGTTGGTCGCTTTTTCTAAAAATGTTTTATCGTAAATTGAGTAAGTTAAATACTTGACGAGGGCGGGTTTAAAGGTTTTATAAGTAAGTCCAGAAATTTGATGGCGAAAAATATTGGCTAAATTGGCATAGCTAAAGGTTCCGCGTTTGGTGACGAGGGTTTTCACCAAATGCAGAATTTCATCCCCTAAACTGGTGGGATTAGCGATCGCGCTGTCTTTGGTCAAAGTAGACTGAGACCGCGCCGTGTACATCGCTAGGTCGAATTTAAAGCGGTTTTTGAGTTCGTGGGATAGGGCTTTTGCCGCTTCTCGCTGGGCTTTAGAGTGCTTTTTGTCCAGATAGCGATCGACCAGTAAATAAGAAGTATAGCGATCGCTCCAATTTTCCTCTCCTTGCGGGTCGTATTTCGCCGCAAATCGCTTCAGCTCTTGATAGTCTTGACTGTGGCAAAAGTTCATCAACCAACTGCGCCGACGTTGGGAACCCTCGGCGTCGGGATGAGAGATAATCCTGCGGCGATCGAACAGTTCCACTAATTCTTTGATGGGTTTGTAAATTCTGGCCGTTTGCCAGTTGTTGACTAGAATGTAGCAACAGCGAACCATGATGGTTTGAAATCCTTTTTCGTCATCGCAGTGGATGAGTTGCTCTACCGCTTGTTTGACGTGGATATTCGTTTCGTTCGCCCCTTGTATAAAAACCCGCTGAAATTCAAATACGACCAGTTCCGAAGGCCAGGTTTTCATTAACTCGAAAAAATAGGGGCAAATTGTCTGTTGTGCTTGTTGGCGACTTTCCGTTTCGCTGCTACCGGATATCTCTGTGGCGATCGCAGTGTCTGCAATGGGTCGCGAAGCGCCGAGGGTGGGTTTGGATCCAGTGGTTGGCAAGTTGTCCGCGAGCATGTTTCAGTCTCAATCCTCAGTAAAAGTTCTGGTTTGTCGGGTTCATTGAACTCCCTACAAGTTTCGCTACTGGTTTGAGGGGGAATAGAACCGATTTTTCTGTTTCCCGTCTGGATTAAACCCAAGCCGGTTTTAGGCGTAGCGCCCCCACACTGTGGTTATTTTTATCAAAGCGAAGGAGATTGAATCTTAGAATAGCAGAAATTCCCTGCCCGGAGAAAATTTCCATTTAACGGAATTTCATTTCCGGAAGGGGTTGGTTGCTCTGGCGCGTTTTCGGCACCCCAAGTCAGAGCGATCGCGCCTACAGCTATATCATAAACTCATTTCCTTCGTCAATCACCAACCTTGATAAAAAGCTTAATAATTTAGACTCGCTTTTCCCCGGAGGAAAATCTTGTACATCTATCGTAATTGAGTATTAAAAATTATTGAATTAAAAGAGTTTATCGGAAACTTTTAAATTGTAAATGCAATAAATAATTCAGTGGAAGTGGCAAAATTATCCGATCGCATCGGGTTGGCAAACGGGCAGAAAATAGAGCGCAAGGTGGGGGGAATCCCTGGCGGAAGCGCTAGCAAGGTGGTATTGCCCAGGAACCCCACAGTCGGCGATCGCAGAAGCAGCCGCATCATCGAAAGCAGGGGAGAACTTTCCTCTCTGAGCAAAATTTGATATCCCTGTTGGGGTTCTTTTCCGGCCACAATTGTGTAAATCGCCCGCTGGCGTTTGACGAGATATCAATCGACCTTCAATCGCCCGCATTTGGCTTTTATATAAAAACCGATAAAAGGGGCGGCAGAGGGGGATCTGCCGCCAAGGTGAAACGCTAGTCTGCTTTGGGTTTCAATTGCCAATCGGGTTTGACGGTTTGACGCGATCGCGCGATCGCCAGGGAATGGTCTGGTACGTCGTTAGTTATCGTCGAACCTGCGGCAATGGTGACATTTTCCCCGATAGAGACGGGAGCGACCAGCACGCTATTCGAGCCGGTTTTGGTACCGCTGCCGATGTGAGTTTGATGTTTTTGTACCCCATCGTAGTTGGCGGTAATCGTGCCCGCGCCCACATTGACGCGATCGCCGGTGGTGGTATCGCCCAGGTAGGACAAATGAGCCACATTGGTGCGATCGCCGATTTTGCTTTTCTTGACCTCTACAAAATTCCCGATGCGACAAGACTCGCCGATTTGAGCCTCGCCGCGCAGGTGGGCGTAGGGGCCGATTCGACTGCCCGCCTTCACCTGAGAGTGGGAAACCACCGAATACATCACCCGCACATTTTCGCCGATTTCGCTATCTTCAATCGTCGTACCCGGACCGATATGGCTGCCAGATTTAATCAACGTATTGCCGCGCAAGTGAGTTTGCGGTTCCACGATCGCATCGGATTCCAACTGCACCGTATCGTCAATCGTGATGCTATCCGGGTCGATCAGGGTGACACCGGCACTCATCCAAGCATCCTTAACCCGCATCTGTAAAATTTGATACGCTTTTGCCAACTGCTTGCGATCGTTAATGCCGAGAATTTCCTGATAATCTTCCACCTGCACCACCCGTACCGGATGCAAATAATTCACCGCATCGGTCAGATAAAATTCTCCCTGGTCATTTTCCGACTTCAAAGACGGCAAAACCTTAGCCAAATCCGGCCAATGGAAACAGTAAACCCCACCATTAATCCGACGATTTTGCTTTTGTGCCGCCGTACAATCGCGGTCTTCAACGATTTGCTTGAGCTGGTGTTTGCTGTCACAAAAAACCCGCCCGTAGCCCTTTGGATCCGGCACTTGGGCGGTTAAAATCGTTGCGGCATTGCCCTGTTCCTTGTGGGTCGAGAGCAACATCTGAATGGTTTCCGGGCGCAACAGGGGCACATCCCCATTCAGGACGAGCAGATCCCCCTCGAACCCTTCCAAATGGGGAAGGAGTTGTTGGATGGCGTGACCCGTACCCAGTTGATCTTTTTGTTCGACAAATTCGAGATTGTCGTATCGTTCGAGAGCGGTTTGCACTTGTTCGCCTCGATAGCCGACGATAATCAAACGTCGCGATCGCGGAATTTGCGATAAGCTATCGAGTACCCGTTCTACGAGCGATCGGCCTGCCAACTGATGTAAGACTTTTGGCAGGTCTGACTTCATGCGTGTCCCGCGTCCTGCGGCTAAAATCGCTACTGCTACCATTGTTTTCTCAGCCCATCTTTCTCACCGAAGTATATCGCGCTTTCTGCTCCCTGATGACAATTGGATCCATTCCTAGGGGAAAATGGGAAGGGTTTACGAAGACGCCATCGACCAACCCTGGGCGATCGCGCCGCGATCGCGAGCAGACAGCACCCGGTTGTCCACCCTAGGCAGAGGAGAATCCCCCATTTCAGTTTTGCGGATAAACTCCCAAAAGCGCTCCATTAACTTCGGGTTGCGCCATCCCCTTTCCGTTTCTTCCGCCATAATCTCCAGAGCCTTTTCTGGGGAAAACGCGGGTTTGTAAGGACGTTCGCTGGTCAGGGCGTCGTAAATATCAATCGCTTGAAACACCTGAGCGAGAAAGGGAATCTCATCCCCGACCAACCCCTCGGGATATCCGCTACCATCCCACCGTTCGTGGTGATGGCGGATAATCGGACGCACCCCGCGCATGGTTCGCAGGGGTTGGCAAATCTTGTCGCCAATAATCACGTGCTCTCGCATGATTTCCCACTCTTCTGGAGTCAGTTTCCCCCGTTTGAGCAGGACCGCATCGGGGATGCCCACTTTCCCGATATCGTGCAGATAGCCGCCCCACATTAAATCGCGAATTTGGGCGCGCGAGAGTCCCAGATATTCGCCAAAGGCTTCACCCCGGGCCACCAAGCGTTCGCAGTGGTCGCCGGTATTCGGGTCGCGACTTTCCACGGTCCGGGCGATGGAAATCAAGGCTTGTTCGGCGTGGTCGAGGTCTTCGTTGAGCCGCTTTTGCCGTACCAGGGACTTTACCCTAGCGGTGAGTTCTAAGTGGTCGAAGGGTTTGGTGAGGAAATCATCTGCGCCGACTTCAATTCCGCGAATGCGCGATCGCCGATCGTTCAAGGCGGTCACAAAAACGATCGGGATCAGGCGCGTCGGTTCTGCTTGTTTGAGCTGACGACAGACTTCAAACCCATCCATATCGGGCATCATCACGTCAAGCAAAATCAAATCCGGGTTGTTTTGCTTGACGCTTTCAAGCGCCGCCGGTCCACTGTCGGCTTCGATAATATCGTACCCTTCCACCGACAAAAGGGCCACCGCCGTCATCCGGCTGGCACTGCGATCGTCAACGACGAGGATTTTGCACTGTTCTGGATCGATAAAATTCACGGACAAACACCTTGCGATTGAGTATTTGTAAAAGCTACTGCTAGATTGAGTGAACGATTCACATAATCGGTTTTTTAAGGACGCTACCAATTCTATTTTGACATTACCGCAAGAGCTTTGAGTTTTAAAATCCGCTATTTTACGCAAATTTCCTTCGCCGTTGGTAGAGATTTCCCGGTTCCCCCGAGTTGTTACAAAATGTAAATTTTCTCCAGAGATTTTTAAGATTTTACCACGGGGTTTTCTGGAGCAAGCCGCGTACGCACTGCGTCGCAATGGGTTTAGCCCTCTTCACTCCTCCCTTTGACTTCGGGTCGATCCCCGATCGGTTTTTTTGTCAGACTCGCCCATCTTTTCTTCCAACGGGAGGTTGGTTCCAAGGTAGATGCTTCCTGTTCGGTTTGACGGCGTTGGCGGATTGCTTCAGCAGTATCTAACAACTGGGGATCGCGATAGGGAATCGCCGCCCGAGTGTGTAGGTGTTCTCGTTCTTGCGGAGACAGTGGCGGTAAATCAATCGTGGTAAAACTGGCAATGGTTCCGGGCGATCGCCGACCCACCGGCGGCGTCGATCCGATTTGTAAACCTGTAGCCATCAAAGCGGTTCGTACAGCAGCAGAACAAGAATAGGTTGCCAATCTTCCCGTCGGTTTCAAACAGCACGTTAGGAATTGTAAAAATTCCACCGTCCACAGTTGCGGACAATTGGGCGGGGAAAACGGGTCGAGAAAAATTGCATCGGCTAGAAAATTGGATTGAATCACTTTTTGAATGGTTTGTCGCGCATCGCCGATGAGCAATTTTCCCTGGAATTTGTCCCCGTTCGCCACCCGATCGCCCGCTTGTGCGGTAGCCAGTTGAGCCAGAATCTGCGGAATTGGCGATCGGCAACTTTCAAATAAATGATGAGCGATCGCAGCTTGCGGCACTGCTGCATTAAATTCCAATCCCACCCATTCCACGCGGCACTTCGGATTCACAGCCCAAATAGTTTCCAAAGCCGACGCTGTATTATATCCCAATCCATAGCAAATGTCAACTATCCGCAGGATGGGATGCGAGGCTTTTTCTGCTAATTGAGTGGGAACTGCAAACTTTTCCCGGGCCTCCTGTCGCGCGCCAAAATGGGAATGAAACGCCTCGCCAAATTCCGCCGAAAAAAAGGTAAACGACCCATCCCCAGTCAATTGTGGGGTAAAAATTTCCGTTTCTGACATGGTTGTTCCTGTGATGCATGAGTGTAGAATGCCTCGCCTGTGGCAACAATTTCTTGCCGTACAGAACTCAGCGCCGCCAATTCCCCTGCAAGAGCAATATTGTGATTGCAACCGAGATGAGTGACGGGCAATTAATAAAGATAACCTCTCGAAACTATCCGCCTGTGATATCTGCTCACCACCGAATCGGTTGCCATTGACAAAAGTGCCCGATCGCCCTATCTCTTTCCCGATGGCAGCACAGCATCATCAAATTCCTTCCCGGAAGTGAATTCTCCGGTTTTCAGGTAGAAATAATTGGGGTGGGAATATCAGCAGATGCCGATTTGACGGCGGACTAATAACGCCGCACCTTCGGCGGGGTGGTGGCGGGGCCAGATGACCTGGGCGCGGGGAAAGCGAGAGACGATCGCCCGGACAAAGCGATCGCGCATGTTGTCCACACTGCGCCAGACACCGCCCATCGTCACCACCTCAAACCGATCGGCGATCGCAAATAACCCTTGCGCCACAGTTTGCGTTATTAATCCTAACTCCGCCGCCGCATGGTCCATAATTTGATTCGCCACTGCATCTCCCGCCGTCGCCGCTTCATCCACAACCGGGGCTAAACTGGCAATCTGCTTTACCCCCCACCCACGCCGATAGATTGCCTCGATCAGGTCTTCCGGGGCATTCAACTGCAGGCGGTCCATAAAACCGCGAGTTAACATCGTGACGGGCGATCGCCCGTCATGCGATCGCACGGCGGCGCGCAACCCCTGCAGGGCAATATCGTACCCGCTACCTTCGTCCCCCAATAGATATCCCCATCCGCCGGCGCGTTGGGTAGTTCCGGCGCGGTTGCACCCATAGGCGATCGAACCGGTTCCGGCGATCGTCACCACTCCTTCAGTGTGCCCGGTTCCCCCCACTAAAGCGATCGCGCAGTCGTGAGTCACCAGAATACCCTGGGGATGCAATTGCCAATTCACCGACAACCCCTCCCGTTGCGGTAAAGTTTCCACCAACGCGCGGGCGGTGGCCACATCTTGCGGGCGACCCACCCCCGCCAATCCCACACCAATCCCGGCGATCGCCAGACCCGGAACTGACGCCGTAGCGCGGGCGATCGCCTCCGCGATCGCCCCAGTTGCGGCCTCAATCCCAATTGTTTGATAATTAGAAGGTCCCGCCTCCCCTCGTCCCCACACCGCCCCGGATGCATCCATCACCACGCAAACGGTTTTCGTCCCGCCACCATCAATCCCCAACACTCCCGGGGGTTTCATCCGGGCGGGTGTGGAACTCGGTGGGTGAATCATTGCCAATTGTCCCTCGTTCATGCAAAAACTTTTCCCCTACGCTAAACTTGGTCGTCTGCCTCGCGAAGCGCTACCCTGGAAAGCATAACGCCATCAGTGCTGATGCTGGCACGTTCAGTCTCATTGCCAATTCTTATCATCATGTCGAACAAATACTCTTATTTCGATACAGAAAACGGACAGAAAACCTTTGAATTACCCGGGGCAAGACCCCATTACAACCCCGATCGCCCGGGACAGGTGGAGCATATTTTCCTCGACCTGAACCTGGACATCCCCAACCAAAGCTATCAAGGCACCTGTAGCATCCGACTGATGCCGGTTAGAAGCGGTATCGATCGCCTCACCCTGGATGCGGTGAACCTGAATATCGAAACCGTCAAAGTCGGCGACACCGCCCAGGAATTCGAGTACGATGGGGAATCGCTCACCATCATTCTGGAAACCCCCACGGAAGCCGATAGCCCCATCACTTTGGCGATCGCCTACAGGGTAGAAAAGCCCCAACGCGGCATTTACTTTATCGCCCCAGACAAACATTATCCCCACAAATCGGTGCAAGTCTGGACCCAAGGTGAAGATGAAGACTCCCGCTTCTGGTTTCCCTGCTTTGACTATCCCGGACAACTGGCAACCTCGGAAATTCGCGTCCGGGTTCCCAAACCCTATGTTGCTATTTCCAATGGCGAATTAATCTCCACTGAAGAAAAAAGTAACAGCAAAATTTATCACTGGTTGCAAAAACAAGTTCACCCCACCTATTTGATGACCTTAGCGGTGGGTGATTTTGCCGAAATTCGCGATGAATGGAACGGCAAACCGGTGGTATATTACGTAGAAAAAGGTCGCGAAGAAGATGCCCGTCGCAGCATGGGCAAAACCCCGCGCAAAATCGAATTTTTCAGCAAAGCGTTTGGCTATCCCTATCCCTATCCCAAATACGCGCAAGTTTGCGTGGAAGATTTTATCTTTGGCGGGATGGAAAATACTTCCACTACGTTACTCACCGATCGCTGCTTGCTCGACGAACGGGCTAGTCTCGATAACCAACGCACGGAAAGTTTGGTGGCTCACGAACTGGCACACCAATGGTTTGGCGATTTATTGGTGATCAAACATTGGTCTCACGCTTGGATTAAAGAAGGGATGGCTTCTTATTCAGAAGTGCTGTGGACCGAAAGCGAATATGGTGCCGATGACGCCGCCTATTACTTGCTCAAAGAAGCGCGCAGCTATCTCAACGAAGACAAAACCCGCTATCGCCGTCCGATGGTGACGCATGTTTACCGCGAAGCGATCGAACTGTACGATCGCCACCTTTATGAAAAAGGCGCTTGCGTTTATCATATGATTCGCGCCGAATTGGGCGACGAGTTATTTTACAAAGCCATTCATACCTTTGTGAACGATAACGCCCATCAAACGGTGGAAACCGTAGACCTGCTGCGCGCGATTGAAAAAGCCACCGGGCGCAATTTAATGTTCCTGTTCGACCAGTACGTATATCGCGGCGGACATCCGGATTACAAAGTTGCCTATGCCTGGGATAGCGAGAACAAGCTGGCGAAGGTCACGGTCACGCAATCTCACGTAAAAACCACGGGAGAAAATGCCAACGAAAAAGAGTTATTCGACCTGAAAATTCCGATTGGCTTTGGCTATAAACCGGACAGCAAAAAAGAAACTGCCGAGATAAAATCCTTCACCGTGCGCGTGCGCGAACGGGAACAAAGCTTCTATTTCTCGTTGCCAGAGAAACCGGATTTTATCAGTTTTGATGTGGGGAATCACCACTTAAAAACGGTAAAATTAGAGTATGGAATGGCGGAACTGAAGGCGCAGTTAAAACACGACCCGGATCCGGTTTCGCGGATTTATGCCGCTGAAGCGTTGGCGAAAAAAGGCGGTTTAGAAGCGGTGAATGTGCTGGGGAAAGCGCTGAAAAAAGATTCCTTCTGGGGAGTGCGCGTGGAAGTGGCCAAACAATTGGCCAAAATCAAATTAGACCAAACTTTTGCCGCCCTGGCGAAAGGGTTAAAAGATGACGATGCGCGAGTTCGGGCGGCAACGATTCAGGCGTTGGGAAGTATCAAAACCGCCGAGAGTTATAAGGCGATTAAACCGTTTGTGGAAGAGGGGGATGCCAGTTATACGGTAGAAGCGACAGCAGCGCGGGCGATCGCCTCGATTGCGGCGGCGTCTTTGGATGAAAAGCCGAAAGAAAGCAGCGCGATTAAGTTGCTGAAAAAAGTGCTGAAAGAACGGGCGGGATGGAATGAGGTGGTCCGCAGTGGTGCGATCGGCGGTTTGAGCCAACTGAAAACCTCGGAAGATGCCTTAGAAATTATCCTGGAATATACTGCACCGGGTACGCCGCAAGCCTTGCGCTTAGCTGCAATTCGCGCTCTCGGGGCGGTTTCCACCGGTCAAACCCAGCCGAATTTAGAACGCATTCTGGAACGGTTATCGCAATTGTCTGGAGAAACGTTTTTCTTGACTCAAGTGGCGGTTGTGGGCGCGTTGGGACAAATGGAAACCCCCAATGCGATCGCGATTCTGCAAACCCTGGCGGACCAAACGCCTGATGGACGAGTGCGTCGCATCGCGGAAGAAGCGGTGGGGAAAGTTGAGAAGAAAATTGGCTCGGATAAAGCGGTAAAACAGTTGCGCGATGAGTTGGAAAAGCTGAAAAAGCAAAATCAAGAACTCATCAGTCGGTTGGAGAGTTTGGAAGCGAAGGCGCAATAGGCTGTAGGGTGGGCAACTCATGGCCCACCCTACCGGTGAGGTTGGTGCGTAACGCCTGAATGAGAGGCAGAAACGCGAGTTTCTGTCTCCTAGAGGGAAACTGGTTCTAGGTGCGAACGGGAGAACGACGCACGGTGGTGAGGGCTTCGACTAAGCTGCGAACTCCAGCGATCGCGGCAATTTCGCTATCCAGGCGGTTGATGGCAGAACCCACACCTACCCCTGCAGCACCGGCAGCGATCGCCATCGGGGCGGTGACGCTGGAAATGCCAGAGGCGCACAGGACCGGCAGGTCTACCGCCCGAGAAATCTCGTAGGCGGCGGCTAAGGTGGGGGTTGCTTTTTCGATCAAGCCCAGGGTTCCGGGGTGAACCGGGGTGCTGCTGGTGCCTCCTTCGGTTTGGATGATATCCGCACCGGCTTTCACCAATTCCTCGGCGAGTTGCACTTGTTCGTCTAATTCGAGAATGTGGGGAACGGTGACGGAAAGGGTGATGTCGGGCAGCAGCGATCGCGTTTCCCGGGTCAGTTGCAGCACTTCTGCTGCTTCAAACCGACGGCCCATCGCGTAAAAAGCGTCAAAATTCCCAATTTCAATTAAATCCGCACCGGCTTCCACGCAGGGGAGGAATTTTTCCGGTTCTACGGCAGATACACAAACGGGCAAATTTGTCAAGTCTTTTGCCAGTTTGACCAACTTCGGATCGGCGGCAATATCCACAAAGGTTGCACCGCCTCGTTCGGCTGCTTTGACGGTGATGGCGACGCGATCGCGCTCAAAGTTGGTTAAACCAGTGATAATTTTCAGGGCACGCCCTTCGGCAAAGTCACGCTGTAGGGTAGGATGCATAGTCATCTTGTATGTTTTCTCTCCAGCCGTTTTCAAAATTATTGTGACATCGAAAGGTCAAAGTGACCAATTTAACCCTCGATTAAATAAGAACACCAATCACTCCAACTGCCCGCGTAAAGTTTGGCGTTGGGAATACCGGCCATTTCCATCGATAGGAGATTGACGCAGGCGGTGACGCCGGACCCGCAATAGACCATAATTTCTTCGGCGTTTTCCAGTTCTTTCCACCGCTGTTGTTGTTCGGTGTAGGATTTTGCTATGCCGCGATCGTCGCTGACCTGTTTCCAGGGATAGTTTACCGCCCCGGGAATGTGGCCGGCGATCGGGTCGATGGGTTCGCGTTCTCCTCGGTAGCGATCGCTGTCGCGGGAGTCCACTAACACCACTTCGGGCCGGTCTTTGCGGGTTCTGACGGTTTCGATGTCTACCAGGCGATCGGATCGCAACTGCGGCGTGAAGCTTCCCGGGGTGGGTTTGGGTACTTCATCGGTGACGGGATAGCTGGCGGATTTCCACCCTTGAAATCCGCCATCTAACAGGACTATGCGATCGTGTCCCAGGTAGCGCAGCAGCCACCACAAGCGCGCCGCAAAGGCAAAGCGGGAGTCATCGTAAGCCACTACCAGGGTTTCGGGGGAAGAAATGCCGATGGCGGCCATTTTTTTGGCGAATTCCATCGGATCGGGCAAGGGATGGCGTCCCCCGTGTTTCTGAACCGGACCGGAGAGATCCCGGTTCAGATGCAGGTAATGAGCGCCGGGAATGTGGCTGTCGCGGTATTGCTCTTGTCCCTGTTCCGGTTCGGCAAGGGAAAAGCGACAGTCGGCGATCGCTAGTTGGGGATCGTGGCGGTGTTCGTAAAGCCACTGGGGGGAAACGATTAAATCGGTGTCAGTCATCGGCAATAAAATGGGTAAACCGAAGGTTAGTTGCATTTCTAGGGTAAACCGGACGGGTCGGTTTTGGATCGCGGCGATCGGAAAGGGAAAATGCCAAACCGGGCAATTCGGCGTTAATATAACACCATTGAAGTGCAGTTATGGGGGACATAATTGTGGAAAGTTGGGCGCGCGATCGCACGCAATTTATTGTCGATCCGATTGCTAAAGTGATGGCCAATGTGGGAATTTCTGCCAATGCAATCACGGTGGTGAGTTTTTTACTCAATGTGGTGGCGGCGGTAGCGATCGCTTTGGGTTATCCTTTGTGGGGCGGCTTGCTGATGGGATTGATTGCTATGCCGTTAGATGCGATCGATGGTACGGTGGCGGAATTTCTCGGTCAGCGCAATCAATTTGGTGCGTTTTTTGATTCGGTGTTCGATCGCTTTTCCGAAGCTTCTATTTTAATCGGGATTGCGGCTTTATCCCTGCAGCGTCAAGATGACCTGACGGTGTTGCTCTGTTTGGTGGCCCTGCTGGGTTCGCTGATGGTGAGTTATACCCGCGCCCGGGCGGAAGGGTTGGGCATCGAGTGCAAAGTGGGATGGTTCTCGAAAACCCCTCGGGTGATTGTGGTCGCCACTGGGTTGATTCTGAACCGCCTCGCGATCGCAATTCCAGTTCTGGCAGTTGTGAGCTTTCTGACTGCCTTTCACCGGATTATCCATGTCTATCTCGTCACCCATCCGACCTCCGAGGACTCTGGCGTGGCGCGCGGATAGCTGTAGGGTGGGTTGACCCCGGGACTTCTCCATGACAAGTTCTGTGTCGGTCCCCATGCCCACCCGACTCTACTCATTTGGGGGATAAGATAAAATTCGCGACTTGCATCCCCAATCGCCAACAACAGTTTATAATACCGTTTAAGCATTCCCCGGCTTTCTTACAGAGGTGAACACCCTTGAAGTTCTTCAATCCCGAACTTTGTCGCAATGAGAGCGAAGTCGAAAGCAAGCTAATTGTCAGCTATCTGCTGCCCCGGTTAGGGTACAGTCCCGACACCTGGCACCAAGAGGTCACATTTAGCAGCATTCGGTTAGATTTCTTAGCTTTCGCCACCCAAGCCATTCCCTTTGTTCTAGATGCAAGCTCCCCCCTGAGCGTGATAATGGAGGCGAAGCATCCCCAGCAAAACTTAAATCGTCATTTGCGAAAATTTCGCTGTTATCTAACCAAATTGCATGTAAAATATGGCCTATTGACTAACGGTAAAGAACTCCGCATTTATGAAAGAGTCGGAGAAGAAATCGAGTTAGTTTTTCAATGTCGGGGGCGCGAAATTGAAACCAAAATCGAGCAGATAAAAGCGATAATTGGCAAAGATAGTCAGCAGGAAAATCGGCAGCAAACCGCTTGGGATGTGGCGCAATCTCCACCGCAAACCACCGCTGACGAACCGCCTGCAAATGCTCCCCCGAAGCCAGTATCTGCCCGCCCAGCAGCCCCACCCAGACAGGCACAACCCAAGCGCGATCGCACGGTAAAAGTGAGGAGGTCTCGTCCGATGAAAAAAATCGCCGTTTATCACAACAAAGGTGGCGTCGGCAAAACCACCACCGTGATTAATTTAGCCGCCGCCCTCAGCAAAAGAGGCAAGCGAGTATTGATTATCGATATGGATAGTCAAGCCAATACCACTTTTGCTGTAGGTTTAGTCAAATTTGTAGACGAAGAAGATGACAATCTGAGACACAAAAACATCTTGCAGGTCATTAGTTCGAGAGCGAAACATCCCATTTCCGAAGTAGCGCAACGGACGGATTTTACCAGCAGTGAGGTTGATGCGATTCCCTCTCATATTAGTATCATGGCGGAAGAAAGGCGGTTAGTTGAAGTAGAAGCAACCAAAACTCGCCTGGATGAAAAATTAAAACAAGTTGAGGGGGATTACGATATCGTCATAATTGATACCCCTCCCTCCCTGAATCTCTACGCGAGAATTGCGTTAATTACCGCAGATTACTTGATTATTCCCTCGGATTTAAAACCCTTCGCCAATGAAGGGCTAAAAAATGTCGAGGATTTCGTACAAGATATTGACGAGTTTCGCGCGATGCTGGGGAAACCGTCGGTGCAAATTCTGGGAGTGTTGCCCAGCAAAATATCCACCAATTCTCGCTTCGTGCAATACACATTACCCCGGCGAGAAGCGGTGATTACCGAGCGCTATAACTTGCCTTTAATGCAAACTCGAATTTTCGAGCGCGAGGATTTAGCCAGAGCGGTGGAAAATACGGTGCAATTGGGAGATTTAGACATTCCCGACCCTAAATCGGTATTTGATTACAAGCCAGATTCTCAGTCTGCTGAAGAATTTGATAAGCTAGCTTTGGAAGTGATGGACAAAATCGGGAAAAATCAATGAGCTTAAATACATCCTTAGTAGATATTGTCAGTATCAAACCCAACGCCTCCCGGTCGCAATTTTCCGAGTCAGACTTGGAAGAAGTGGCTAAGGCAATGGTAGAATTAGGGGGAATTTTAAAGCCTTTAATTCTGCGAAGAACGGGAATTTCCAGCTTTGAGGTGATTGTTGGTGATTTTGAGTATTATGTTGCCGTGAAAGCCAGCGAAATCGACGATGATATCGAGATGGTGAGGGCATTTATTATCGAACCAGAACAGGAGGAAATTGTCCAGCGACAACTCGCCGCCGGGGAACCCAAGCAAGTCTTGAGGGAAACTCCCAGCAGCGAAATCGCCACCGGATTTACCCCAGGGGTAGATTCGCGCATTACTAATATGGAATCGCGCCAAACCAATCTAGAATCCCGATTGGATGCTGCTTTAAATAGCCTCAAACAAGAACAAGCCACCTTTATGCAGCAACTAGAGGATAAAATTGAAGATGTGGAACGTCAGATTCCGCCCCAAGGTTCTATTTTAGATGCCTTCAATCAGTTAAGTGAATCTGACTTAGCGTTTCGCTTGCAAACGGCTGGCGTGAAGGGAAAAACCGGGGGAACAATAATTAAAAACATCGTCAAAGCGCGCCATGAAAAGCCGTTTGAATCCTTGAGTGATGTTGTGGCTCGGGTGAAGGGTTTAAGTGACAAGAGAATGTTGGCAATTGTAGATACTTGGTCGCGGGTTTTGTTTAAATAGAAATTCGCGATGCAGCGGGGGATTAAAATCGCGCTGAGGCAAGCAAATTCCGCCGACGCGGACTTGCATGGAGTGCGAGATACTCGCACTCCCGTTTCAATTTCCCAGTCCCAATGCCACCTAGTCAGCGACTATTTGCCCAATGCTTCTAACACGCAAATCAACTGTGCCGCCTCCTGGACGCTTTCATCTAAAATCAGCAATTTTTTTTCCATGCAAAGCTGAAAAATCAACTCGCTCACCTGATATTCTTCCACATCAGAAAACTGGTCTAAGGCATTTTGAGTCAGCACTTGACGGCCCATAATTTGCTGAGTTTTCACCAAAGCCAATAAATACTCTTTCACCTTTTTGAGTGGGGTTTTGCGTTGGGTGGTGCTAGCCAATTTTTTCGGGGCGGGGTTGCCGGTAGAGACGCCGATAATGCGAGTATAGCCAGAAAAAACGCCTAAGGTTTCCAAGAGGGGACAGTCTTGCAAAATCTTCGACTGGCGAATTAACTCCTGTAATTCCTGCAAATTCGGGGTCAGATTTCCCACCACCAATTCTCCCGCACAAGCAGCATTGACCAACTGGTGATAGGTGGCTAAATAATGCAGAGAAAGCAAATCGGGCAAAATGTGACGATGGGGATGACCGGTAAAGATTTGGGAATATAGGCGATTGCCCATGTTTTTGCGGGTTCCCAGACGTTCGCCGCGAATCAAATAGAGGGTTTTACAGAGCTGAACTTTCAGGGCTTTTTCGCAGGCTTTCATTATATGATAAAAGCTCACTAAATTCGGATCTTCGGTCCAGACGACGCCAATTCTTCCCAGTTGGGCGGGGAGGTGATAGCTGAGGGAATAGCTGGCATAGGTGGGACTGCGGAGCAATTTTGGCTGAATCCCGCCCACTTGCAGCGCTTCGAGGGCTTCTCGCACCATTTGCATCAATTCGGGGGCGGAAAATTGACGAATGCGGGTGATTTTGCTTTCAGTTTTGCGAAACTCTTTCATCCACAGTAAGCGAAAGGCAGCGATCGCATCCACTGCAGAAGACTCCCTCTCCCGCCCCGACTCCCGGACCGGTTCTCCTTCGGCGCGCCTTCCGCCTTCGTACTTTGCCTTCTGAAATATCTGCCTTCCCAACATCAGCGCAAACCGAGGTAGGGTTTTCCCCCCGGGAAACTTCGCCTCTAAATCATGGCGATGGATGGGATAAATCGGCGATCGCGGTTTCGGATTGGCTTGTTGATGCAGCGGATACAGGCGCGCCGCCATCAACGCCTCCGCCTCATCCCACCCGATCGCACTCAAGCGAATTTTGCGATCGATCCGCGCCAAATCTGCCGGTTGGATGCGCTTGTAATTCTGCTGCCAAGTATTGGTAATTACGCTCACAATCACCAAAAAATTCTTCAGCTTTTGGTTGTGAATCATCGAATTCACATTAAACAACGCCTGTAAATTAATCAACCCATCCAACCCGCGATCGATATTATCCAAATTATCGAAACACAGCACGATCGGTTGCGTTGCTGCCGCAATTTTACCAAAATTCGATAAAATCTGCTGCGCCGCACTTTCCGAATCAATCGATCGCTTCACCCGCAATGCCTTGAGACTCTTTGCATCTAAATCATCCCCTTTCAACCATTCCCCCGCCAAATTATATAACTTCGGATTGGTCAAATCGTACAATACCCCAAAAAACTCATTAGCATTATAAATTCCCGCCGGATAAGATGTTTTAAAATTGCGAACGAACAATTGCCGTTCCCCGAGAACCCGCTTCATCAATCCGGTTTCTTGAAATGCCGACAATCCCTTCAACCACAGCAACAATTGCGATTCTTGTTGTCCTTCCGGGACATACATTAAACTATCCACAGTATTGCGAAGGGTATGTCGCCAGATAAAATCGCTTTCGGGCCAAGGTTCGATATAGGCAAAAAACGCCTTAGAATTGAGCAAGCATTTGATGCGGCCTAACAGGTAACTTTTTCCAGAACCGGAATCGCCAGAGAGCAAAATCGTGCGAGTTTGATGGTCTTGTGCCACGCGATCGACCACAGATTCGATATCGCGAAGCACCGATTGATGTATCGAATCGATGGTAAAGGCGGGATGATATTCTTCCTGCCAAAAATTACCCGGTCGAAAGGTGGTGGAGTCGAAGGGATTGACAGATTCTTGAATAATGCGATCGATAGATGCCATTTCGGATTCCTCTTTCCTACTAATGATGAAGCAGCCAAAAAACGGCGGGCGAAATCCTACCGTTTCCCCTGATAATTGACCGCATAAACCAATTGGTCTGACAAATCCGCCTCCGGATTTAAAATAGCCATGCGATGATTGGTCTCGCAAAGATGTTCGAGTAAATGGTTGACTTGCGATTCGTTGATGTGGGAGAATTGAGAGAGTGCTTCTTGCAGCAAACGCTGGCGCGCCATACATTGTTGGTCGATCGCGCGATTGAGGAGAAAATCCTCCACCGGTGCCCACAGTTCCTTCGTCGCCTCACTAATCGGCAAACTCGGAACCACGCCCAATTCTTGCAACAGGAAACAGCTATGGAGAATTTGCGACTCGCGGATAGCGGTTTGCAATTCGGCGATATCCGGGGTGCGATCGCCCACGATTAAATCCCCCGCATAGGCATCGTTCACCAAAGCGTGATAGGTGGCTAAATAGCACACCGACTCCAGATCCGGTTTGATGTGACGGTGGCGAGACTCCCGGTAGATGTCCGAGTAAATTTTATACCCGAGATTGTTAGGCGTCCCCACCCCTTCTTGGCGAATCAGATGCAAAATATCGCACTGCCCGGAGGCGATCGCCTCCTGACAAAGCTTCATAAAATTGCAAAACTTGGTCAAATTCACATCTTCACTCCACGCCACCCCAATCGTTTCCCCCTCACCGGGCACCTGATAGGTTAACGAATAACTGGCATAAGTAGGACTTCCCGCAAACAACCGCAGTTGAACCGCCTGCATTTCCAGCGCTTCCAACACCTCTGCCAACATCGCCATCAACTCCGGCGAGGAAAACTGACGAATCCGGGACACTCTCTCCTGGGTTTGGTTGAACTTGTGTAACCACACCAACTTAAACGCCGCCAAAGTGCGCTCGAAGTGCGACACTTCCGCCGCCTCCAGACTTGCCACCCCGTCTTCTTTCCCCGTTTCTGGCACCTGCGCCGGGGTCGTCACTTCCCGATATTCCACATCGATATACTCCAAGGTATCGCGCATCTGCGCCACTTTCCACTCTTGGAATAACTGTCGGCCCAACATCAGCACGTTGCGCGGGCGGGTTTTCCCCCCGGGGAACTTTTCGGCGAGGATTTCGCGGTCCAGGGGATACAAATTCGAGGGCGGTTGGGTGGCAGATTTGCGATGCAGCAAACACAACCGACTGGCCCACAGTGCTTCCCCTTGATAGAGGTTAATTTGCTTCAGTTGAATGAAGGCATCGATGCGGTCTTTATCGGTTGCTTGTACCCGGAAGGCATTTTGTCGCCAGGTATCGGTGATAATGCTAATCATCACCAAAAAGTTTTTTAACTTTTGGGTGTGAATTACCGTATTGACGCTAAACAAACTTTGCAGGTCGATCGCGCCCTCGGAGGTGCGGGCGATGTTATCTAATTGGTCGAAGCAGAGGACAATCGGCAGGGTTTCTGCGGCAATTCGGCCAAAATTTGCCAGCATTTTTTGCGCGGCATCTTCGGTGTCGATGGAGTGCTGGACGCGCAACAGTTTGAGACTTTCTTCATCTAAATCGTCTCCACGCAACCACTCGCAGGCGAGGGAGGAGAGTTTGGGATTGGTCAAGTCATAAAGGACGCCGAAAAATTCGTGGGCGTTATAAATGCCAGTGGGATAGCGATCGCGCAGGTTGCTAATGAAAAGTTGGCGATCGCCGCGCAGCATATCCCACAAACTGCGATGTTTGAATTCGGACAATCCTTTTAACCACAGAATTAACTGGGATTCTTCTTCTCCTTCGGGAACTTGTAGCAAACTGTCTACGGTGTAGCGCAGAATATGCCGCCAAATGTATTCGCTGGCGGTAAAGGGTTCGATATAGACAAAAAAAGCTTTGGCATTCAGTTGGCGCTTGATTCTGCCCAATAAGTAGGTTTTTCCCGACCCGGTTTCTCCTTCCAGTAACAGGGTGCGAGTCCGATGGTCTTCTGACAGTTGCGCCAGCAAGTCTTCCACATCGGCGATCGCTTCTTGATGGATCGAGTCTACGGTAAAGGCGGGATTTTGCTTTTCTTGCCAAAAGTTACCGGACCAAAAGGTTTCGGCATCAAATGGGTTGGGTTCTCTTTGAATCAGTCGTTCGAGCGTGGCCACGAGTTTACCTCCGGATGGTATTTTTAATGCGAAATTACCGTCAAAATTGAGGGTAAAAATTAATACCCTGCTTCGGCGGAAGCGTTGGGCGGGTATCGAGTTTATCGGCTCAATTTTGCGGGGTGGGTTATAATAATAAAGAATAGCGGACCGCCGATGTCTTGGGGAATTCCCGCTTCAATTTCTTCGGGAGAATAGGCGATCGCTTCTTGCAGGGAACTCAGTTCGATGCGATCGCTGCGTTGCAAGCGATAAAGGGCGCGATCGAGTTCCTCCCGAGACAAGGGCGGTTGTAACTTTTGCCGCAGGTGAAAGATTGGCAAATAGTTATCTGTTCCCCATTCTCGATCCAACGCTTCAATCGTCCGCAAAATATCCTCATCTTGCAAAGAGGACTCGGGTAAAGATTCGGGCGCGGGGGCGGCGGCGGGTTGTGCGGCGGCGGGGGTTTCTGGCGCTTCTGCGGCGATCGTCTCGCGCTTGAATTCCTGACGCAAAAAGCGCAAGTAATTGTGCAGCATATTAAAATTTAGCACCGGGTTGCTACCCCGGGGATTGCACTCGTCGCGCAGGTATTCCACCCCGCGCGGCGTCAGCCAAACTTCTTGGATTTGCGTTTTTTCTGCCTGGATTAATCCCTTCTCCACCAAAGCGCGCAGCACCTCTTGTCGCTTTGCTTCGTTCAAATTTTCCGGTGGCGGATTCCTCCCCTCGGCACAAGCTTGCAGCACGGCCAGTTCTTCATCTGCAATTGGCAACTTCGCGGTATCCAATTGCAGCAGGGATTTACCCGCCGGGGCGAGGGAGAACTCGAGCACTTCCTCGCAATAGGCGACCAATTCGCGATCGGCGAGGGCGCGACAAATGGCATTGCGTTCCCTCGCCTTGGTTTTCGGATTGGGTTTAATCTGTTTCAGGGGGGCGCGATACTCCGCAAACCCCAACAACTCCAGCAAAAACTTGAATTCTTGCACGTTCATGCGATCCCCCTACCCATTTTTGGCAACGACAACAACGGAGACAATGCCTTCAATCCTAGTTTAAATTGAGGCGATCGCTATCGGGGCGATCGGCACCTGTCCCGGATTATCCTCGGTTCCCACAGGGTAACGATGCCGGGGATTTCTCAGGGTGGCAGGGAGGGGTTAACAAGGGGGGAGACCCGTTTGCAGGGTCTATCTTGCGCTTAATTTTTCTTCATCTGTCGTAAAGCGTGAAAGGCTTGTTTTCTCAATCCGAGGGGCAACCAAGAGAGGGTCAAACCGATGGACGCTTTCGCCGGCGAGGCAGATTTTCCCTGTACAATAAGTTGCCGTCCTTGTTGGGTTTCGCCGCTTTCTACCAGGCGCAATCCTAACAGTAATTGGGTTTCACTTAAGCGCGATCGGCGCACGCTTTCTAACGATTCAGATTCAAAGTGATAGCTTTCTAAATAGTTGATTTTGTCTTGGAGATAGGGAATAGCGCGATGCAGCCCTTGCTGTCCGGAATGCACGCGATATTCCATCAGCAATTCCGGCAGATAATAGGCTTTTTTGCCCGCTAAGGCGAGGCGAACGAATAAATCGTTATCTTCGCAGTTTTGCAGGTTGGGACGCATGTATCCCACTTCTGACAATACCGAGCGGCGAAATAAAGTTGCGCCGATTTGAAAGCTTTGCTTGATAAAGACAGTTTCGAGGAGATCGGTGACAATGCCCACAGGTAATTCCGCGCGTCCCCACTGACGAGAATTGAGTTCGGTGGCGCGCGGATCGCGCTGATTTTGACTATCGATAATCCAGTGGTCTGTGCCGACAAAATCAATCGTGGGGTCTTTGTCTAAAATGGCACTGGTTCGCAAGAGGAAATCCGGGGTGAGGCGATCGTCATCGTCAAATTTGATAAAATACTCGCCAGTTGCGGCTTCAAATCCCGATCGCATGTTATTGCTTTTCCCGATATTTTGCGGGTGGCGAATGTAGCGGAGGCGGCGATCGGATAATTTCTCCATCAGCTCCGGAGTGTCATCCGTGGAACCGTCATCGCAAACAATGATTTCCACGTCGCGGATTTTTTGCTGCAGCACGCTTTCAATGGCGAAAGGCAGCAGTTCGACGCGGTTATAAGTGGGAATGCAAACGCTAATTTTCGGCATCAGGCAAGAAAGTATTACGTTACAAAGGGAAGAAAGCTGGCCAATTCTTTTGACTGCCGAGCGCGCCGTAGTCAAGTTGGCATTGCCCACCTGACTATTTTCAGTCATAACATCATAGCGCTGCCCAATTATTGGCTCGGCTTACTGAAGTATTGAATGAGTGTTTCTCGGGGATTGGGTAGCTCCGGAGCAGTTAACCAGGCTCCTTGTCCGAGAACGAATCCATTTGATTTTTAGTTGAAAGATATCCAGCCAATGACTTATTGAGAATACGGTTTGATTTTGATTGGGCTGATGTTAGCAGACTTATGGCTTGGGTTGGACAGTTTGAGCGAGGGTCGCCGAGTTTTTATCATAACAGGACTGACGCGATCGATTCTCTCCCCGAAAAATGGCGCGCTGAGACGGCAAACCCCCCCCAGCAATCTGGGAATCCGTTGCGGGGGATAGAGCCGCCTTGCATTGGTGGATTTACTTTACCCTCTGGTATAGCGCGGATCTAAGCGCTGGAAAAATTATAAAGATTTGTTGCTTTCGCTTCCCGACTCCTGGCATTCCAATGGCAGAACGATCCGAACGAATCGCTGTGCAAGCTTACCTCCCCCTTCGGCGAATACAGTTGACTTGCTAGGGGATTGTGGTAGAATAGCGTATGAATCGAGTTGGATCTGAAAAAGCACCACTCCTTCATCCGTGCGGTGAGTGCCGATCGCTTGCCCCTCCCGTTAATTAGCATCTTCTGTGGTTGAAGGCGATATTTTTCGTCCAATTTATGGCAGGATTGACAATGCATCTACTAAAAAGTGTTGGGAAAAAGTTAATCCTAATATCGTTTTTTTAGGGCAACAAGTTATTCAGATTTTTTGGGCATACCGAATATGAGAATTGCTTTTATCGTAACGCATTTTCCGGCTTTATCGGAAACGTTTATTTTAAATCAAATTGTCGGCTTGATAGAGCGCGGCCATGAGGTAGATATTTATGCCGATAATCCGAGAAATGAGGCAAAAATTCATCCGGATGTAGAAAAATATAAGTTGCTGGAACGGACTTACTACCGCGCCGGACTTTCCCCCAATTTAGTCAAGCGCTGGATCAAGGGAGTGGGTTTGCTGCTGCTGAATTTTTATAAAAATCCCGTGGTGTTAGGTCGCGCCTTGAATGTGACGAAATATGGAGACTACTCCTCCTCATGGCTGTTGCCTTTTGCCGCACTACATCTTTTCGATAAAAAACCCTACGATATCGTCCACTGCCAGTTTGGGTCGCATGGCATTAAAGGTGCGCTTCTCAAAGATATCGGCTTGTTACAGGGAAAATTAGTGACTTCGTTTCGCGGGTTTGACCTGTCCAAAGAACTGCCCAACCTAAAAGATGATTTTTCTCGATGGTTATTCCCGCGCGGAGATTTATTTCTTCCGGTTACCGAGCATTGGAAGAATAAGCTGATCGAACTGGGGTGCGATGAAAATAAAATTATCGTTCATCGGACGGGAATTGACTGCGATCGCTTTTCTTTTCAACCGCGTCAACCCAGTGAAACCGGCGAAATTCGGCTAGTCACTATTGGTCGATTTACCGAAAAAAAAGGCATTGAATACGGGATTCGCGCCGCAGCCAAACTCGCCAAAGCTTATCCGAATTTGCGATATACTATCGTCGGCGATGGCTGGATG
Organism: Phormidium sp. CCY1219; assembly: GCF_035615515.1. Classification (GTDB taxonomy): domain Bacteria; phylum Cyanobacteriota; class Cyanobacteriia; order Cyanobacteriales; family Laspinemataceae; genus CCY1219. The sequence goes on along the minus strand of NZ_JAJENT010000448.1, from coordinate 22,511 downwards.
AGAAATAGATTCGAGCGGTTAACCGAACAACTGGGGTTACAATCGCAAGTCGATCTGCTGGGGTGGAAACAGCAAGCAGAAATCATCGAGATTTTGAATGAGTCCCATATTCTGCTTGCCCCCAGCGTGACGAGCAAGGATGGAGATAAAGAAGGCATTCCCGGAACGTTAATGGAAGCAATGGCAATGGGGTTGCCCGTGGTGAGTACCTACCATAGCGGCATTCCCGAACTGGTGGAAAATGGCCGGTCTGGATTTTTGGTTCCCGAACGGGATGCAGACAGCTTAGCGGAAAAACTAGAATTTTTAATTCAGCATCCAGAACAGTGGCCCGAAATGGGTGAAGCGGGGCGGAAGCGGGTGCAGGAAGATTATAATATTGCCAAGCTGAATGACCGACTCGTTGAAATTTACAAGTCTTAAGCTTTCACTCTAGAAAAATTGTCACTTTTAGACGGTTCGTATTATGATTGACCAACCTCAAGGTTTAGGCGCAAATAAGGCATTAAATATTGGAATTGTTAATGCCTGGGGTAGTAACCGTGGTGATGAAGCCATGTTGAGTTCCCTCTTGCATTATCTGAAATCCCTCGATATGAACGTTCAGACAACCGTTTATGTCAATAACAGAGTCGATCTAAAAAGATTTGCTAATGTAGAAACAAAGCCATGGTTAAAGCTGGATCGACTTTTTCCGAAAACTCCCAAAAAAATTCGGCAAATGCGCGGATTAATCGGCTTACTTTTTCCCCCAGCGTTACAACCACAAGCTCAACAGTTTTTCGCACATGATTTTGTCATCAGTTCCCCGGCTGGACCCTATTTAGGCGATCTAAAACCTCAGTCTGAGTGGCTGTGTTTACTACAGCTAGCCATTTGTAATAGTAACCGCGTTCCGTTTGGAATTCTCGCAACCAGTGCCGGACCGTTTTTGAATCAGCGCAGAAACATAATTCGCAAGGCCATTTTAAAAAACGCAGCGTTCTGGACCGTTCGAGAACCGGTCAGTTTATCGCATTTGAGTGAGTTGCCCATCCAAATAGACAAATCTATGGGTTCTGACCTCGTTTTTGCTCATCCGAGTTCAAGTTTAGGAGAATTTCTCGCTCCAACTGAATTAGATAAATTTAACGCAGTGTTGAAAAAACTTGAAGAAAAACCATTTATTGTTGTTGTCTTAAACAAAACATCGTTTTTTGACGTTGATGGCAATGTCGTTCCTTTCGACCCGTCATCTTATATTCCCAAAATGGGTGGCCTCTTGAAGCATGCAATCGATAAAACCGGGTGTAAATTGCTGATTATTCCTCATTTTTATGGGGATTCTCTGGAAGAATATCTGACGAAAAAAATAGCAGAATTTACGCAAAAAACGGATTGGATTGAGGTTTTGGATTCTGGCTACAATGCCGAAGCCCAAATGTATTTGTACAAACAGGCTGAATTTGCAATCAGCCATCGCTATCATCCCACCATCTTTGCAGCCAAAGCTGAATGTCCTTTTCTGTGCATTCGTCATCAGTTTAAAGTCGATGGTATGTTGCAAATGTTTGACAATCCTGGCCCGGTTGCTAACACCACAGATTCGGTAGAAAAATGGATAGAGGCTTTTGATGAAGCTTGGCGATGTAGAGACCAAATTAAAGCTCAAATTCAAGCTCATTTACCAAATGTTATTAACTTAAGCCTCAAGCACCTAGAAATATTAGGAAATCATTTGAGAAAGGTTCAAAAATAGCTTTCTGCTGATACGGCATCCGGTGGAGCTTGTCTAAAAAAGTCCCCTCCCCTGGAAAGGTGGGGGTACAAGAACATAGCTTCTCATCTGCGCCCTGACAGAAACGGAGTTTCACAAACCGGATTGAGTATTACTCCTGCCGGTGCTGTATGCGATCGCCCCCTCAAAACGCACTCCTGATGCAAATAGCAAGCCCTCCCCAATCCGGTTGAGATAGGTCTGAAAAAGAATCAAGCGACGATAGGGGGCGGCTCACTCTAGCTTTCCTCTCTCCGAACAGACTCCTCATCACTTTTGTCCTCTTGCTTGAAGGTTTTGCTTAAAAACTGCTTTGGATTGCTAGCAGAGTCCTTTTAACTTTTTGCACGGCTTTTTCTTGCCATCTGCGACTTTTTTCCAGCATGCCGGGGGGGTTCAATTCTTGAGGTTTCCGGTCTGGTTCTTTGAGAAATCGATAGTGTAAAAATACATCTCGGTGCGGAATATCCACCGCTTCCCCCTGACTCAAGCGTGCGAACTCTTTAGCAGAAAAGTTCATATAGTGAATGCGATAAATGGGCTTGAGTCCCTGCTGATTGTAAAGTTTATTGTCAATATTGACAAACGGATCGGAGTCGGCGCAGTTTCCGGTAATTTCTTCCCCTTTCGGACTGAGGGTATAATTAAAAAGCGGGCGATCGCAGACCAACGTCAGATAATTAAATAAGCAGTTATCGCTCCACCACAAATTAATCCAGCTAACTTCTCCTTCTTCCAGCAACCGCTTTTTTATTGCCGCCAGTTCATCAGGTGCAAAAATTCCCCGCTTGGAACCGAAAAAGCTAGAGCAGTGCATTTTAGCGCGCACCTCTGCCTCTTCATACTTGCCCGATGCCTCAATCTCGCTTAAATTTAAAGTTGCCACCGGGCGAGACTTTGCATGTTCCCAGTCATCAAAAACAAAATCATAACGGTCGAGTTTTTCAACCACATCATCCAGGGGCTTCATGGCCAAAGTATCGGCATCATAAAACACAAACTTCTGAAAATCGCCCTCAAAAGCCGACATTTTTCGAATCGAGTGACCTTGGTACAACCAAGAACGGGATGTAATGCGGCCTCGTGCTTGTTTGGGATAGTGAAACCACACCTCTCGTGCAAAAGCTTCCCAGCGTTCGATCGCCGATTGGTTCGCATAAAGAGTAACATTATCGCGATCCTTGAGCTCTTGCCTTACTTTTTCAATGCGATCGTCATAAGGAATAACGCAAACCGGAATCTCCGAACTGACATTAGCCTCAATACTATTGAGCAATGCCACCAACTGGTCGTAAACCGCATCATTAGCCAGGGTGTAAATACCAAACGAGTGCATTTAGGATGCTCCTTGAGTTAGAAGTAGCCCTGCCTCTCCATGCAAATGAGCGCTCGGGAGCGAGCCACATATAAAAGGAAAGTCGGACTTCCACTGTGATTACTATAGTAGTAGTTTATCCGAGTCTTTTTTTTTGTATGAAAATTTTAATGCTCTCTTCCACCTTTCCCTATCCCCCCACTCGAGGAGGAACCCAGGTCAGGACATTTAATTTAATGAAATATTTGACCCAACGCCATCACGTCACCTTAGTCACTCAGCGAGCTGAGGACGTTACCGATGAAGAAGTAGAAGCCTTGCGCGCCTGGGTAGAGGAGTTAGCGATTTTCCCGCGTCCTGGCGGCCCGAAGAATGATGGCATCTGGGGGAAAGTGAAGCGGTTTAGTAACTTCATGCGGGAGGGGACGCCGCCTTCGGTGCTGCACAATTACGTGCCCGAAATGCAGCAGTGGGTCGATCGCTACGTGCAAACCCTGATAACCACCGATGTGGCTTCAGAATTCGTCATCACCTGCGAGCATAGCGCCAACGAGATTTACGTGCGTCCCGAGTGGCAGGCGCAGGTGAACAGCGTGGTGGATATTCACAGTTCCGTGTATGCCACCTGTCGCCAGCAACTGGAGACCGGAACCTCAGAAAAACAGTGGCGAGATCGCCTGCAATTGCCCCTCCTGCGACAGTACGAACGGGACTACTGCGCTAAATTTTCTGCCATAGCCGTCACTACCGATGAAGATCGGCAACAGATTCAAGAATTCACCCCTCAGAGTAAAATCAAAGTGATTCCCAACGGGGTAGATTTGAGCCGATTTACCTATCGACCCTCAGATCCGGGAGGAAAGCAGATTGCCTTTGTGGGGGCGATGGATAATTTGCCCAATATCGATGCGGTGCGCTTCTTTGCCTTAGAGGTATTTCCCTTAGTGCGCCTGCGCTATCCCGATGCCACCTTAATGTTAGTGGGAGCCAGACCCGGATCGGAGATTTTAGAATTAGGGAAACAACCGGGAGTTACCGTCACCGGGCAGGTACCTTCGGTGGTCGAGTACCTGCACAAATCTGCGGTTTGCGTGGTGCCGATGCGAACCGGATATGGGATTAAGAATAAAACCCTAGAAGCAATGGCGGCGGGAACCCCGGTGGTGGCGAGCGATCGCGGTTTGGAAGGGTTGAGGGTGGATGGCGAAGGCGTGCCCTTGCGCGCCTTGCGGGCCAATCAAGTCAGCGAATATGTCAGTGCCATCAGTCGCTTATTCGAGCAACGAGGGTTGCGAGAGAAATTGGCAAAAAACGCGCGATCGCTGGTGGAATCGGAATTTACCTGGGAAGTGGCCGGGAAGCGCTACGAAAAGCTGCTACAGAGCCTTCTTTCCGAGTAAATTCGCCCCTAGCCGTGGCGATCGCCGAGGGGGCAGTTTTGCCATCAGGTGCAACGGATTCCCCACACAGATCCTCGCGGCATGATAGAAAAATATCATCCCTAGTGATAGAGGCTCGGATGAATAACAACCTTCGCAAGCGAGCAGCCCTCCCCCAATCTACCGGGAAACGTCCCCCCCGTCGATCGCGCGGCGGGCGACCCACAGCCAAACGTCGGTCGCGATCGCCCTCCCGGAAGACAACGCCGCCGACTCTTGGACGAGTGCCCCAATGGAAAGGAATCCTCGGGGCGATCGCCGCCTTATCCAGCAGTGCCACGGTTCTGTTTGGCGGCGCGTGGTTGAGCTTCGAGCTGTTAACCGATCCGCAATCTGTCACCTGGCTCCAATCCTGGTTCCCGGCGTGGAGTCAAGTGCCGATCGCCAACAAAGAAACCCCCAAAACTCTGGCTGAAATCCAGGCTCAGATTCGCGCCGGGGGAGTGCTTCCTTCCCCGCCCTTGTCTCTGGATTCTTCATCGGCGGACAAAACCGAGACCTCTGCCAGACAAGACCCGCAACTGCTGCTTCCGGTGTTGGAAGAGGTGCGTTGTCAGGGTAAATCTGGAGAGTCCGCCGAGGGGAAAACTTGCCAGCAGCTCGCGCAATTGCGGGTGTATCAGCCGGTGTTCAACCCGGACAATCCCCGCGATCGCGAACCCTATTATCAGCTTATTAACCAACTGGCGATCGTCGGCCCGGAACGCTCGTTTGTGATATCTCCTTTAAGTAACGTAGAAGAATTCGGCTTTGGCTTGAACGGGCCGCAACCCCTGACCCAAATCGCTCGCTTTGACAACGCACCAGACAAGGGAATTTGGTTCAACCTGAGCGGGAAGCGCAAGGTGGGGGAAGTTCACCTCACTTATGGGCAAGTCCTGCACTACAATCCGGAAACGGCACACATAAGTGTGATGGCCGAGTGGTCCAGTCCGGGGGGTCATTCTCCTCGCTGGGAAGAAGTCACCGGGGAGGGAGACCCGGAATTAGTCATCGACCAAACCGTGGGACTCGAACCGCAGGTGAAAATCTTCTCCCTAACGCAACAGCAGTTTTTTCTCAATCCCTACGCCCTAGAAGAGATTTCCCTCCTCACCCCGGCCCTTTCGAGTCGCGCCTATAAAGACGCCTTGCTGTTGGCAAAAAGCGGCTTGTGGTCGGCGGCGTGGGAATTAATGGCTTCGGTCAAGCAAGACAACGCCGATGAAAATTGGCCGCAGATGGCGCAGCGACAGTTAGATTTGATGCGGTTTCACGCGCAAATGGCGCAAAAGCAGGCCAAAGGACAGTGGGAAAACCCGGCGCAGCAAGTGCGGACGGCGCTGATCGATGGCAATTGGAAACAAGGGCTGGAGGTGTTCGAGGCGCAGTTGTCCCAAGGAGAGGACATGCGCGAAGCGCTGAAAGAGGAGAAACCGGATTTGTGGAACCGGGTGGAAACTGCAGTGTTGGTGAATCCGTCCCTCGCAGAGGCGAAGCTGTGGGGGGTGTTGCTCCTGGCGGCGCGTTATGACGATGCAGAGGCGATCGCCTGGTTTGAAGAACAAGGGCAAAATACCCCAGAACTCACAGAGCGGATGTACGATTTGCTCGATAAGCAAGCCTCGGCGATCGCCCGGGAAAACCTGAAGCAGCATCAAAGTCAAATCGTGGGTACGGCATGGAACCTCACTAAAGTGAAGCCCCAGGATTGGCGCTTGCCGCGATCGGGGGAGTCCCTGAAACTCTCACCGGGACAGGTGTGGTATCAATTGCGGGTTTCGCGATTTCACGACTCGCGACGCTGGCGACAAAAGCCATTTAATGAAATCCAGTTCTCTTCTAACACCCGGGTAAGCCAGTTTTGGAAAGAGTTGGGATTGCACAATGACCCGCAGGTTCAGATTCTCAGCGGATTGCCCAATGGAGCTACCCGTACCGTACTCGCTACGGTAAAGGCGGTGCAACTGCAACAAGGAGATTTGCTGTTATTAGCCAGTGGGGAAGGGATTCCCGCCTTGGTGGCGGGTGAGGGGACTAAAGCCCTCGCCCTCACCGATTCGGCATTGAAATGGCGATCGCCCGATACCATGACCTTAGCTCAGTTAAAGCGCCAAGACCCCGACTGGATCGGCAAAATGCTGCCCGCCTTATGGCAGGAATTGCAAGCGGGGGGTCAGTTACCCCCCGCAGAGGTGCCTTCCCCGGACCAAATGCTCAAACAGCTTGGCGGGTGGTTGGTGCAATCGTTGGATTTAACCGGGAATGGTTTGTCCGAGGCGGTTCTCACCCTGCGATCGGATGCCTTGGTGCGATCGCGACTCCCCCAAACCAACAACGGCACCCCTTACCGCACCCGCACCTTAATTTTCAACGACCAAGGAGCGCTGATTTACAGCGAACTCACCACCGCCGCCGCCCAATCCGTCACTGGTATCGCCGATTTACCCGACGCAGAACTGCCCGTGTTAGTGGTGGAAGGCACCAGCGGTTACAGCTTGCAGCAGTGGTCCGGCGATCGCAATCGCTTCGAGTTTTGATATCCTCCCCCCGGCATCTTGACCAATGACCAATGACAATTGACCAATGACCAATGACAATTGACCAATGACCAATGACAATTGACCCCCTTAAAACTCTCGATATCCGTTGATAAACTCCTCGGTCATGCGGTAAGCATCGGCATCGGGATATTGTGTGGGGGGATGCTTCATAAAGTAGGAAGAGGGCGAATAGAGGACGCCGCCCAAACCGCGATCGCGTGCCAATTTGCAGCAGCGAATCCCATCGATCGCCACCCCGGCGGAATTGGGAGAATCTTCCACGGACAAGCGCAATTCCAGATTCATCGGCACATCGCCAAACAACTTGCCTTCAATCCGAATAAAGCACACTTTATTGTCTTTTTGCCACGGCACGTAATCGCTCGGGCCGACGTGGATATTTTCATCGTCTAATCTGGTTTCGCACACCGACTGCACTGCCTCGGTTTTTGATTCCTTTTTCGACTTGAGGCGGGTGCGATTTAACATATTCAGAAAGTCGGTATTTCCGGCGGTATTAAGCTGATAGGTTTTCTCCAGCTTGACGCCTCTTTTCTTGCATAAATCCGAGAGCATTCGGTGAACGATAGTTGCGCCAAGTTGGGATTTTATATCGTCGCCGATAATCGGCAAGTTTCTGGCTGCAAATTTATCTGCCCACAAGGAATTGCTGGCGATAAACACCGGAATGCAATTTACAAATGCCACACCAGCTTCTAAGCAGCATTCGGCATAGAAGGCAGCAGCTTCTTCCGACCCCACCGGGAGATAGTTTACCAACACTTCCGCGCCAGAGTCGATTAAAGTTTGAATGACCTCTTCTCGGGTGGGTTCTGGGGTACTGCTGGGAATAAAAGTATATTTATCTGCATAATTAACCAGATGCTCGGAGAAGCCATCGAGAATTTTGCCCATGCTGACTTTAACGCCCATTTCTGGGATAGACTCGCAGAATTGGGTCGTGCAGTTGGGGGGAGCAAACATGGCTTCAGACACATCTAAGCCGACTTTTCTTTTGTCGATATCAAAGGCGGCCACCACTTCGATATCGCTGGGTTTGTAACCGCCAATTTCCCAGTGCATTAAGCCGATCGCCTCTTCGGGGGTTTTATCTTTATAAAAGTAAATGCCCTGGATTAACGAACTCGCACAGTTACCAATGCCCACGATCGCTAGTTTAATCTTGTCCACAATCAGTTTCCGTATTCTCTACAATGATGAGGTTAAATTGTCAACGTTCACAATAACACAACTACGGAAGGAAAAATCAGGGGCGATGCCTCAACTTCTCGGAAACCGCGAGGGTCAGGGTTGTGCCCAGAAATCCAGGTGGAGCCTGCAGTGTCTCAATCCGGAGGGCGAAGGTTCTGTGGAAGTCCCGGAAAACCCCGTCTGAGGGAGGCTCTCCTGGGTGTCGCCGCCCCAGATTGGCGCGCCTGCTATTGCCGGAAGGGGACAGTGAGACGGATACTGATGAGAAAGGTGCTTGCACCCTAACTGCATTGAAAGGTTTCAAGACTCTTATGCTCAGTTTTATCCGCTCAGATTTAGCCCAACTGAGTGCCTACACCCCCCATCCGGGAAGTGCCACGGATGAGACCCCGGTGGTGCCCCGCGATCGCGATCGCGTGGATACCAACGAAAGTCCCTATGATTTGCCTGCGGTTCTGAAAGAAAAACTGGCATGGATCTACCAGCAGCAGATCGAGACCAATCGCTATCCCGACGGGAGTCAGGCCCAGTTAAAACAAGCGATCGCCGAATATGTTTGCGAGGGAGCCAATTTGGAGGGTCAGGCATTCAGCGCCGCCCACATTTCCCTGGGTAATGGTTCGGACGAATTGATTCGATCGCTGTTAATTGCCACCTGTTTGAAGGGAGAAGGCTCGATTCTGGTGGCGAATCCCACCTTTTCCATGTATGCCATTCTCGCCCATACCCTAGGGATTCCGGTGGTGGAGGTAGGACGCCAGGAGGCTAACTTTGAAATTGATATTGCCGCCGCCACCGAGGCGATCGCCGCCACTCAAAATCCCCCAGTGCGAGTGGTGTTTGTGGTTCACCCCAACTCTCCTACGGCGAACCCGCTGACTGAGGCGGAACTGGACTGGATCCGCTCGTTACCCCCGGATATCTTGGTGGCGATCGACGAGGCATATTTTGAATTCAGCCAAACCAGCGTGGTGGATTTGTTGCCGCAGCATCCCAATTGGGTTATCTTGCGAACCTTTTCCAAAGCGTTTCGCTTAGCGGCATTGCGGGTAGGATACGCGATCGCCCATCCGGAATTGATTGCCGCCCTGGAAAAAATCCGCCTCCCCTACAACCTGCCGGCATTTTCTCAAGCGGCGGCAACCTTGGCGATGAGCCATCGGCAAGAGCTACTGGCGATTATCCCGCAAATTCTTGCCTCGCGCGATGATTTATTTGCGGCGATCGGCCAACTCCCGGAATTGCAACTGTGGCCCAGTGCGGCCAATTTTATTTATTTGCGCCTGAAAAACACGCCTCCCGAGTTGATGAATGGGGCGCTGGCGCGGATTGTGGGGCACATGAAAGCGGAGGGGACTTTAATTCGCCATACCGGTGGCGGTTTGCGCGTTAGTGTGGGCACGCCAGAGGAAAATAAACGCACGGTGCAGCGATTGAAAGGGGCGATCGCTTCTTTGGCTTAAATTTCCCCGGAGTCTGTCAGTTGTCAGTTCCCAGCGGACAACTGACTCGCCCTTACACCAAGACGCCGATGCCAGGATTTGCTATCGAGTGGCGCACTATCCGCACGGTTTGTGGTAGTACCCCTACTAAGCGGGCGATCGCCTCATCCGGCACTCTAGCAACCGTTTCTGCATCAAAATATTTTTCAAACTGGGTCAGCAGCATTTGGGTGCGCTGTAGGGGCACCGGGGTCGCGGTTATTTGTTCTACTAAGCGAATCCATTGGCGACGAATCCCAAAGGCTTTTTGTCGTTGTTCGTAGGTGTCGGGATAAAGCAAGATGCTGTCCCCCACGGGAATCGTTTTTTGGGAATCAATATCGAAAATACCGCCTACGGCTGCACCCGGACCTGCAAATTCAGCATGAAAGTGTTTGTAGATAATCAAACCGTTGCGACGCCGACTATCTACCACGAGAAGCTGTCCGCTGTTGAGTTGAGTTAGGATTTCCGAGGGATTGAAATATTTAACCAACGCACGCGAGGGATGTGAGTCCTCATCTTTGCCTCGATGAGACCTCGACTGAGGCTTTGCCATCGAATGGTTTTCTGGAAAGGCAAGTGCCTCAGTGGTTGAATTGTAGGGTGGCTGGCGATCCATACACATGTCAGTCAACTCCTGGGGTAAAACCGGAATATCCAAGCAGCTACAAAGGGTTATTGGGGATCTCCGGTGAGCCAGGAAGAGATATGGAGAACGGAGTTTTTCCCCTATTTCTAGGATGACGCAATTTTGTCTTTTAATTAAAAGGATTTTGAATAAGTAATGTTAAAGAAGGGGGCAGTTTTGTTAAAGAAAGGGTAAAGCGGGGAACGCAAAAGGGTTGATGGCGGGATATTCTATCTGAAATGCGGCCAGATCGCTCGCGTCTTTGCAGGCGGGGAATTTCTGCCTCCTAGAAGCGTTTTAATTTTTCTACCGCCAAAGGGGGAAAAGCGACGGTCAGGTTTTGCGATCGTCTTTCACCAGGCAGTTACGGACTCGTGCCTTTCCACCTGTACCTCTTCTAGCTCTTGTAATATGCAATTTAAGGTTACAACATCATCGGATGGTTTTGCTCCTCCATTTGAGAGATTCCCGGGCAATGGATGGGGAAATGCGGCAGGGGATATCAAGTGTGACAGAAGTTTAGCCCCGCGCTTCAGTCGGTTATGGACGGGGTTTTTCGGACCGCCAACCGCGCTTCAGGGGATAAGGGGAGGGGGTTGACAAAACTGCCGAGTGGTGAGTATTGCCTCTAGGGCGGTGATGAAGTCTGGGGGGAGGGAGCGCCTTAAGGGGGAGAAGGGGGCTGGAGGTGTTTGTGCAGGAGCATCCGTCGGGGTTGTCGGAAGACCCAACTGGCAAAACTTGACTCAATGGAGCGCACGCGGTACCCTGCTTTATAATAAAGCCGCTGTGCGGGAGGGTTATTTTCCAAGACATGGAGATAAATTTCGCGAAACCCCCACTCTAGGGCAATTTGCTCGCAGGCCGAGAGTAACTGGGTGGCACCACCTTGACGGCGATCGCTATTGGCCACGGCTAAATTGGACAAGTACGGGAATTGGGTGCATCCGACTTGCCAGGGATGAATGGAGCGCAGGCTCATTTCCACTGTACCGATGAGGGGGTCTGAGGAGGAAGGTGCGATCGCCTGCGGATCCCCTGCGGGATAATCATTCGACGGCGAGGGGGTGGTGGCACTCGGCATTTGTGCCACTAAGCAAATGTAGTGTGGAGATCTGTTCCGCATTCGGTTTCGCAGATCTTCATAGATTCCCAAGCGCAATACTGGATGAACGAATGTCATCAGTCCGTCCCGGGGATGAAAGCTATCGGCCAATATCTCGGCCAATCTGGGCAGATCCTTAGCATGGGCGGGTCGGATGACAAACCGCACCGGCGAGCCTATCGGTTTGATGGGGCGATCGTAGCCCTGGGTGGGGGATGTTTTGGAAGAGCAGTTCACATTGAAATCTCGTGAAAAAACAAACGCCATCGGGTCTCTAATCCTACCCCTAGCAAGGTTATAACATAGCCAGATGAGGCAGGCAAAAGATTAAGTCAATCTAAAGAAAACAAACTTTAAGGAAAACTAAATAATCATTACCCATATTAGTATGCCGCAAAATGCCTATGAGTGCAGATATTTTTCCCTTTAACTCTCAAGACGTGGTTTCCACGATCCGGCACCGATATCGCCACGCGATCGCGGAACTACTACAGCGACAGACTCAACTCAGCCAGTTCGGTTCCGAAGCGGAACAAAGCGCTTGGACTGCTGGCTGGCTGGAGTGTTTGGCGTTTCTCGGTCAGATCGATTCGACTACGGTTGACAAATTGCGTGGTTTGTGCAATGAAAAACGACAGGGGGAGCGCGATCGCCCGCCGATAGGGGCAACATCTGCGGGGGACAGGGGTGAAAACGCCGGGGAGGATCCCGGGGCGCAAGCTCAGCCCCCCCGCCACGGTCCGGGCAGCGGAATAGAATTCCCCCGGGGCAAGCGCGCCTCCTTAGAAAGGTTGAACCAGATCGCCGCAGAGATTCATCACTCTTTGGATGAGAAGCAAGTCTATCAGGCGATCGTGCAGCAAATGTGCGCTGCGTTAGATGCCGACTGTGCCGGGTTGATAATGTACGACCAAGTGGCGCAGACGCTTACTGTGGTGGCATCTCATTCGGCTAGGGATAGGGATCCGATGAGTTCCGCCGCCGAGGAAGTCCCCTTGGGACTGAGCTTAAAATTGGGGGCGGGAACGGAATGGGATGCCTTAGTCAGCCAGCGCAGGGCGTGGGTGGCGGAAGATGTGGAAACCGCGCGCATGCCGGAAGTGGAACGTCTGCTGCTGCTGTGCGCCGGATTGCATTCTACCTTGATGGTGCCGATTTTTGATGGCGATCGCCCCTTGGGGACAGTGTATGTGAGTCAGAATCAATCCTGTCGCCTGTGGAATACCCAGGAAATGAAATTGGGCGAAATGGTGGCGCAACAAGGGGCGATCGCGTTGGCGAATACACGTCGCTACAACCGCGCTACAGCGCGAGCGGAACGGGAGCAAGTCCTCTATCAGATCGCCGCTCGCATTCGCAGCTCTTTGGATCTCGAAACCACGATTAACACCGCTTTGGCACAACTGCTACAACTCACCCAGGCGGATTTCATCGTGTTTTCGGTTCCCACGCCCCTGAGTACCACCAAGTTGCGGATTGCCCACCGGGCTTGTCGCGACAATCGCTGCCCTCTGCACAGTGAAGACCCCCTGCAAATTGGCATGGAAATCAATTTGGGGGAGTGCGATTCTGCCTTGGTGCAACGACTCCTCGGGCAAGAAGTTAGCGCGATCGCCAATACTCAATCCGCTGAATTTAGCGAATCGGAACGGGCGATGTTTCAGCAAATGCAAATCGGCAGTTTGCTCAGTGCCCCGATCTGGGAGCGAGATACGTTATTGGGTCATCTATTGGCGATCGAACCGCAATCCTACCAGTGGAACAAAGACGAACTTGCCGCTGTGGAAGCGGTTGCTTTGCAACTGGCGATCGCTATGACTCAGGCGCAGTTGTACAACCGCACGCAACAACAAGCCCTCAACGCCCAAGCTCAAGCCGAACAACTGAAAAAATCCCTGGAGGAAAAAAACCAGTTAATTGCCTCGTTGCACTCTACCCAAGCGCAACTGGTACAAAGCGAAAAAATGTCCAGTCTCGGTCAATTAGTCGCCGGAGTGGCCCATGAAATCAACAATCCGATTAATTTTATTTACGGCAATGTTCCCCATGTGACCAACTACCTGCAAGATTTGCTAGAATTAGTCGAAAAATATCATACCCATTATTCCGAACTTCCGCCAGATATTGCCGAATTTGAATCTCAAATTGATTTTGATTTTATCCATAGTGATTTAACCAAAATCCTCAATTCCATGCAATGCGGTGCAGAACGAGTGCGAGAAATTGTCCTGACCCTTCGCAACTTTTCCAGACTGGATGAAGCGGAACTCAAGGAAGCAAATATCCATGAAGGACTCGATAGCACCGCGATTTTACTGGCTCATCGACTGCCGGATATTGAAGTGGTAAAACGGTATGGAAAAATTCCGCGATTGCCTTGTTATCCGGGACAACTCAATCAAGTGTTTATGAATCTGTTTGGCAATGCGATCGATGCGATTCGACAAGCAGAACGCTTGCAACAAACGGCAGCGATCGCGGGGGAATCCTCTGGGAATTGTGGTGCGAGGAGGAATTGCAACCCGCGCCAAATTATCGTCACCACCCAAACGCTGTGCAAATCGAGCCGAGTGCGCCCGTTATTTGCCCGCACGACTCCCGGCGACGAGTGGGTTCAGATTCGGATTCGCGATCGCGGTTGTGGCATCGATCGCACTTGTCAAAACAAAATTTTCGACCCGTTTTTCACCACCAAACCGGTGGGCATGGGCACGGGTTTGGGCTTATCCATTGCTTATAAAATCGTGGTGGAAAAACATCAGGGACGACTGTGGTTTGAGACGCCCCCCGACGGCGGATGCGAGTTCATTATCGAATTACCGGTGAAAGTTCCCCTTGCTCGCGCTGAAAGTGCCTGATTGGGACAGATTCTCTGAAGTTGCATTGTGCAGAATGCACCTGCATCGAGATTATAAAATTACCCAAACCGTTCTCTAACTCCCACTAATATCCATCGCGAAAGGTTATTTTAAAAAGAGTGTTTGCCCACCAGGCAATTCGATGGCGGTTGCAGGGGCGATCGCGAATCTAGAGGGATTTTTTTCGATGATTCACAGGGCAAACCGGGGGGAAACACCACAACAGTCATGGGAGGAGGCATGGGATCCGCCGTAGCAGCGAAAGAAGGGGGGCAAATCACGCAACTGTCGCCAATCTCTGGGCAGAATTTTAGAATCGATCGGGGGTGAGTTGCATCATCGCAGAAAAGGGGGCATCATCACTATTGGGAGCGACCCCGGGTTGGCGATCGCCCACCCCCCCTCCCTGGCACCAAAAGAAGGGGCACCCAGCAAAACCCACCCCTGGGGCGAGATGCTTTCACAGTGGCAATCTTCCCGGGATGCCCATTCACCCCAACCCTTGTTCACGTCATTCTCCCCTCAAAGCAGGAGCGCGGTGCATGAGTATCGAAAACCACAGTAAGCCGAAAATTCTGGTCGTCGATGACGAACCGGATAACCTCGACTTGCTTTACCGCACCTTCTATCGAGACTATCACGTGCTCACGGCAGAAAACGCACCCAAGGCACTGAAAATCCTCGCCAAAGAGGGAGACATTGCGGTGATTATTTCCGATCAGCGGATGCCGCAGATGAGCGGGACCGAGTTTCTCAGCGTCACCGCCACGCAATACCCAGATGCGATCCGCATCATCCTGACCGCCTACACGGATGTGGATGACTTGGTAGATGCGATTAACGCCGGGAAGGTGTTCAAATACGTCACCAAACCCTGGAATGCGGAGGAACTCAAGGCGCTGGTGGCGCAAGCGCTGGATACCCACAATGTCTTGAAAGCGCGCACCCGGGAACTATGCCGCACCCTGCGCCAAGAATCCCTGCTGAATGCGATTACCAACACGATTCGCTCTCGCACCACGGAAGCGCAGATTCTGCAAACCATCGTGGAAACCCTGGGTCAGATGTTCGAGGCGAGTTACTGCATTCTGCGCCCTTTCAAACATGGGCAGTTGAGTGAAGAATGGTTTGTCTATCAACGGCGAGAGGGCGATCGCGGCAAGTCCAATGGGAGCATCCTCCGCGATGCCCGGGAAAACACCCGCGACTCTAGATCGGTGGATTCCCTCTCTATCGAGGTGAATTCTCAGCGGTTATCGCAGACGGTGTGGGAAACCCAGGATATTGAGGTGATTCACGATGTGGAAAACGACGATCGCCTGCAAGGGACAACGCCGCAATTGTGGGAACGTCGGCAGGCGTTGAAGGCGACGGATATTCGCTCCACCCTGATGGTACCTCTAATGTTTCGCTTGGACTTGATGGCGGTACTGGCGCTGCACCAATGTGGGGAACGCCGAGTGTGGAAAGACGATGAGGTGCAGTTGGTGTTTATGGTGGCGGATCAGGCGGCGTTGTCCCTGTCTCAGGCCCGGGCTTACGAGCAAGTGCAGGCGCTGGCGAAGCGGGAAGCGCTGGTGAATACGATTACTACGGCAATTCGCTCGAGTCTCAATCCGCAAGATATTTTTTCGGCGATTACCTATCAACTGGGCAAAGGGTTGCAAGTGGATGGTTGTGCCCTGTCGTTGTGGACGGAGGATGATGAGTTCGTCCAGTGTGTGGGATTGTACGATGCGGCCCTGGAAGAGGAAGTGCAACAAGCGCCTTCGGCGGTGAGAACCAGTGACGAAAGCGCTGAGGGGGGGATGGAGGATATATTCTGCGCTTCAGAAGAATTGCAGGGGGCAATGAGCCAATTGCCTTCCCAATTGCCGCGATCGGTGGTGCCGATCGCGGGCAATCCGGTGCTGCAGCAACTCCTCCATACTCAAGCTGTAGTGGCGATCGACGATCTGGAAGAACAACCGGGGTTTAATGTCCTGGATTTACCGTTGCGATCGCCGGCGAGAGCGCTGCTGGTGGTTCCTCTGATTTCTGACGGTCACATTATTGGCAGCATTTCTCTGCGACAAACCACCGCGCCGCGTCATTGGCAACCTTCGGATATCGAACTGGCGGAGGCGGTGGCGGCGCAAGCGGCGATCGCGGTGCAGCAGTCTCGTCTCTATCAAAAAACTCGCCAACAAGCGGAACGCCTCCTGGAACTCAATCGCATCAAAACGGAATTTTTCCAAAATATTTCCCACGAGTTTCGTACCCCCCTCACCCTGATGATGGGTCCGCTGGAATCTGCCGTGGAACACAATCAAGCATTATCCCTGGAACAAGCTCAAATGGGCCTTCGCAATACCCGCCGCTTGTTGCGATTGGTGAATCAATTGCTGGATTTGCAGCGCTTGGATGCCGGTCGAATGCAACCGATGTTTCGTCCCTGCGATTTAATGGCATTCGTCCGCCAAACTGTGGACACTTTCCGCCCCTATTGTCAGAAAAAAGGCTTGACCCTCTCCACCAATTTACAATCTTGCCCTCAGCTTTATTTGGATTTAGAAAAATTCGATAAGGTACTCTACAATCTACTTTCTAATGCCATGAAATTCACCCCGCGCGGCGGTAATATTATCGTCAGTTTGGAGGTGGCAGGAGATTATTGTCTGTTACAAATTAAAGATACCGGCATCGGCATTCGCACGGATCAAATTCCCCATTTGTTTGAACGCTTCCGTCAAGCGGAAGGATCCGCCAACCGCTCTTATGAAGGCAGTGGTTTGGGGTTGGCACTGGCGAAGGAGTTGGTGGAACTACATGGCGGGAACATTACGGTGGACTCGGCGGAAGGGGAAGGCTCTACGTTTACGGTTTGGATTCCGGTGGGTAACGCACATTTACCGCCGGATCGGATTATCGAGGTGCCTACGGGGGTTTCGCCTTCTCGGGCGGCGGTGGAATTGGCGGATGTGGAGGTGGAATCTCCGGCAATGACCCGAGGCAAATCTTCAGGTGAGAATGCCGAATTTTCGCCTATTCCCAGCGCGGCGGCGGATACTCCGGGACAACCGAAAGTTTTGGTGGTGGATGATAATCCGGATTTGCGAACCTATGTGTCGGGTATCCTCTCTTTGGAAGGCTATCGCGTTTTGCTGGCGCGCAATGGCGCGGAAGGGTTCGATATGACACGTCAGTATCGCCCGAATTTGATTGTGGCGGATTTGATGATGCCTTTGGTCTCGGGTTTGGATATGATCCAGATGATTCGCGAGTCGGAAACTCTCAAGGGAATACCGATTATTTTGCTGACGGCGAAGGTGAATGAAGATACGCGCATCGAAGGTACGCAAAAAGGGGCGGATGCTTATCTAGCCAAACCGTTTAACGATCGCGAACTGCTGGCTCAAGTGAGAAATTTGCTGGCGCTGAAGGAAACGGAACGCCGGGTGGCTCAGTTGAATGCCTATCTCACTGAATCGGTACTCAAGCGGTTTTTGCCTCCCTCTATGGTACAAAAGGCTGCCGCCGGTGAGCTAACGTTGGATTTGCGCCCGGAACCGCGTTTGATTACGATTCTGTTTAGCGATATCGTCGGCTTTACTCAGTTGGCGAATACTTTGCGCTCTCGCCGGGTGGCGGAGGTGCTGAATCAGTATTTGGCTCACATGACGCGGGTGGTGTTTGAAAATGGGGGTACGGTGGATAAGTTTGTGGGAGATGCCATTATGGCGATTTTTGGCGCGCCAGAAGATTTGACGCCCAACGAACAAGTGCGCCGCGCGATCGCGACTGCCCGCCAAATGTTCCGGGAACTGGATGCCCTCAATGAAGCTTGGAACGCCGAGGGCCTGCCGGCGGTGCAGTTCCGCTGTGGCATCCATCAGGGCACTGCTGTGGTGGGCATGTTCGGTAGCTCGGAACGCTCTGATTATACCGCGATCGGTCCGAGTGTCAATATCGCCTCTCGCTTGCAAGAAGCTACGGACCCCGGTTCGATTTTGGTGTCGGCGGCGGTGGCAGATTATCTGGAGGATGATGAAATCGCAAAGTGTCGTCCCCTGGAGTTAAAGGGCATCGATGAAACGGTTCTCACGTTTAAAGTCCATCCCGCACCCCCGGAGAATCCGGTAGGTTAATTCGATATGTCTGAAATTTGACAATTGCTAATTGTTAATTTGTTTTTTCCGGGCCAAGGACTTTTAAATTGCGGTTGGGGGATGGGAAACGCGGGCACATCGGGGGAAAAGGGCGATCGCCGTCACCGATTTTTCTGTCTGAAATCACCGACGCACTCGCTCGCGATCGCCGGCATGTCAGGAAACGATCGCAGGGGGTGGCGATCGCGATCGCGGCGATTCCGGAGTTGGCGATCCATACTAGAAGCATAGAAAAAAGCTAATGTCTTGGAGGACGCCAACTATGTTATCTCGCGATTATTATAAACCCAACCCTCGGCAGTTTGTCAAGATCGTGTATTCCAAAGTCAATATCCACGGGCACACGGAACTGGTTCCCTTTGAACTATATTCTGATGGTTCCCTGAAACGCTGCGATCGAGCATGAGGAAACTAGGACACTGGGAAAGCAAAAGGTTTATCCACATTGTAGTCTATTGGGTGCATTCCATGCCGCAAAACCACCAGAGACATAGGGCAGGAGAATCGAAATATGAAATCCGAGGGGGTGTCTGAGAGGGCACCCCCTGTTATTTGACCGCGATCGCTCGCGGGAGGGAGATCGTAAATTCCGTGCCCACGCCGGGGGAGGAAATACAGGTTAATTCGCCCCCGTGTTTTTCCACCACAATTTGATAGCTGACAGACAATCCCAATCCGGTTCCGGACCCGATGGGTTTGGTGGTAAAAAAGGGGTCGAATATTTTGCCGCGCACGGATTCTGGAATTCCCGGCCCGTTATCGGAAATGCGGATAACGATGCGATCGCAATTGTTCACTTCAGTGCTAATGCGAATGGTCGGCGATTGTCCATCCATCGGGTGAGATTGTAGCGCATCCACGGCATTATTTAAAATATTGATAAATACTTGATTGATTTCCGAGGCGTAACAAGTGACCTGGGGTAACTCTCCATAGGCTTTCTCGATGTGAATTGCCGAACCATTGGGCTTCGAGTTCAGCCGCGATTGCAATAACATTAAGGTGCTATCGATGCCTTCGTTAATATCCACCGCTTTCATTGCCGCTTCATCGAGACGGGAAAAATTCCGCAAGCTCAAGACAATTTTGCGAATGCGATCGGCACCAATTTTCATAGAATGGAAGAGGCGGTCTAAATCCTCGATAATAAATTCCAGTTCTATTTCTTCGGTCAGATCTTGAATGGTGGGAGTGGGTTCGGGGTATTCTTGCTGATAGGTGGAGATCAGTTCGAGCAAATCTTGCATGTATTCGCCAGCGTGAGTGATGTTACCATAGATAAAGCTAATCGGGTTATTAATTTCGTGGGCGACGCCGCCAACCATGTGACCCAAACTGGACATTTTTTCGGTGTGAATTAATTGTGCTTGGGTGCGTTGCAGTTCCCTGAGGGTTTGTTCTAACTCGGCGGTGCGTTTTGCCACTTGCTCTTCTAGGGTGAGATTGTAGTCGGCGAGCAATTGCTGGGCTTTTTTGCGATCGGTAATATCTTGAAAGGCAACGATCGCCCCATCTACGGCGTGACCTTCGTCAAAAATCGGGGTACTGGCCACATCCAGGGAAATGCGCCGATCGCCGTGGTGCAGTTCGAGATCGTCTGTGCGGACGCGATCGCCCCCCAGAGAGCGCAGGAAGGGCAGTTCTGCCTTGGGATAGAGGCGATCGGTGCCGGCGCGATAGATATTATAGGCTTCGGCGGTGGGTTCGGGCGCATTCTGCGAATCTGCTGGCGCGTTGAGTAACTCCTGTGCGGTTGGATTCAGATAGCTGATGTTCCCGCTGCGTTCGTGGACTACTACCCCGACGGGAATGGCTTCCAGAATTTGAAATAAGCGGCTTTTACTTTCTTGGAGTTGCAGGTTCGCCCGGTGCATCTTTCTTTCCGCGACTTGGCGTTCGTCGATCGCGGCGGATAAAATCAGCGCCGTAATCGCACAGACGCCCATAAAGGATTGGAGCAAAACCAAGGATTCGTGAGTAGAAGGTTTGATAAACGGTCCGTATCCCTGACCGGTGGCCACGATCGCGATCGTGCAAACCAGCAACACGAACAGGGTGGTGGTGAATTTGCCAAACCGAAACACCGACCACACCAGCATGGGTAATAAAGCATATTCGATCGCATATCCCTGGATAAAGCACACCCAGCTTAACAGCAGCAGCAGTGCCGAAAAGGCGATCGCCTCCAGGAGTTTGGCCGCCGAGGCTTTGAATTTGTGTAGTTGTCGGTGTTGCCACGCCAGAAACGGTGTGGCCAACAGTAACGGCGTGAGAATCCCGCTGCACCACCAGGTTAACCAGGCCACGGCATAGTCGGACCAGGGGGTGATTCCGCCCATACATAATGCCGTCAGGCCCAGGGTGGCATTCACCATCGGCCCGATGCCCAAAAACAGGAGAAATAAACTCACACCCCGCACTTGAGTGAGCAGCGATCGCCTGGGGACGAACCGTTTGATTAATCCGCTCACTACCAAGGGATGAAGCGCGCTGCCGATGCTGATGACCAGGGCGATCGCCAGTGCTGCGGGAAGTGCTATCGGTGGCGTCATCGACCGCAGGTCAAGGGTGGCCGAGAGAAACGACCCGAGAAAAATTCCCGGCCACAGGCGATCGCCGAGCAGCAACACCGCTGCTAAGGAGAACCCCGATGGCGGCCATACCGCCGTCACATTTCCCGGAAGCGAAGCCAGCACCAATCCCAGTTTAGCCGTCAATATATACGTGGCGGCTACGGCAAACCATATCACAATTTCCCCGGCGAGCTTTGTCCACTTGTGTTGGTTTCGCAAGAACCCTTCCCCCTTTTTTTCCACCATTTTCGGCTGTGTTACCCCAGCCTTTTTTTCTAATCTATCATAGCTTTCGCAAAAATGAGCGTTTTTCTGCGGCTTTCCCCAGGCGTTAGCGGGCTAATGGCCGCTCGCCTTTAGCAGCAATTTAGCACATTGTAAAGGTGGGCATGACCCACCCTAGGAGATTATACTCTGACAGCAGAAAACCCAATGCCGGGAAATTTTACGCCCCTAAATAACGCTGCACGAAACTTTCTAACGATTCCATTTTGATATCGAACGTGGACTCGAGGGTTTCGATTTCTTCTGGGGTGCAGAAAAATTCGTTGGCTAACAATACCCGCAGGGTTCCGAGGGATTTTTGCAATCCGGGATTGACCACTCCAAATGCACCGCGCAACCCATCAAACACCATCAACGGGGGATTGATAATTATCGGATCGCGGTTAAAAATGCGGGAAAAAATCTGCGGAATCTCTTCTCGCGAGAGCACCTGCGGACCGCCGACGCAGAAAATTTGGTTTTTCGCATTCTCCACGATCGCCGAATCGGCGGCAATTTTGGCGAGGTCATCGGTACTCACGGGAGAAGTCCGATTTTTTAAGTCTCCCACACTCAAATAAATGCCCGTTTGCTTGAACCGTTCCGCCAGGGATAATAGGTTGGAATCAAATCCCGAGGGCCGCAAGATGGTGTAGGTTACTCCACTGGAAATCAGGTATTTTTCCACTTCCCGTTTGGCTTTAAATACCGGGGAATCTTCATAGCCGCGATCGCATCCTAATACGGAGGTAAAAATAAACTGTTCCACCCCCGCTTGGAAGCCATAATCGATTAAATTGATGTTCGCCCGATAGTCGATGTCCTGCGCGCCGCCACTGGCTTCGTTTGACCCGTGGGCGCTGATGATGTATTTTACTCCTTGGCAGGCTTTTTCAATATCGCGATCGCGCTTTAAGTCGCCGATAAAAATCTCTGCCCCTCGGTTTTCTAATTCGCTATAGCGCGAACTCAAGCGGACAAACGCCCGCACGGGGGCTTCCCGTTCTCGCAGTACCCGCACGATTCTGCGTCCCAAACTGCCGGTTGCTCCAGTCACTAAAAACATAGTTCGATTCTCGCATTTATATCCTCAATTGGATTGTAGCTCGCCGCAGTCTTCGGGAGAGAACCACACCCCGCACCGCCCCTTGCCGGCGGCTTGCTTGCAATTCCCCTCCGGGGATGATATAATTAAAAATGTAGCTGA
>NZ_JAJENT010000447.1:0-356 GCF_035615515.1 Phormidium sp. CCY1219 | reverse complement strand
GTGGGGAAAAGCGCCTTTAAAAGTCCGACTTTGGACTCTTTAAGAATCCCTCGGATTTATCCGTAGGGAGTATCAACTCAGCACCCATCGGGGGAATCAAACAGCGAGAAGGAAAGAGAAAAATCAAGCACGAGCAATTAACAATTAAGCAGACAATCGGCTTAAACCGTCAATTCTCGAGGGTCAAATTTTTCTCTCCCTCACGTAAACATCTTGCTCGCGTGGAAGCCCCGTGTCTTTAGACCGGGGAGGAAACGCGACAGGGGGACTTGAGTCCCCGTATTAGGGGTCGATGAGGGCTTCGCAACCCTCACCTCCCATTCAGAACCGGACATGAGACTTTCACCTCATCCGGC
>NZ_JAJENT010000446.1:0-247 GCF_035615515.1 Phormidium sp. CCY1219 | reverse complement strand
TCCTTAAGTTCCAACCCTATTCCTTTCAGCCATTCTTGGATGTGGTCGCGACATTTTAGAATTACATCCTTGTTTTCGTGCAGGATAACGAAGTCGTCCGCATAACGGATTAGCGAGATTGCATCGCTTCTGTTTGTACGGCTTCCTTTTCCTGGTAGCTTAACCGCTAGGGATTTGATGCTTTCTTCCATGCCGTGGAGGGCAATATTTGCCAGTAGGGGGCTGATTACCCCTCCTTGCGGTGTGC
>NZ_JAJENT010000445.1:0-273 GCF_035615515.1 Phormidium sp. CCY1219 | reverse complement strand
TAAGCCCTGCCTCCCCCATCGAGTTTATTGTACCCAATCCCAATTTACTTTGTCAACCCCTTTCGGCAACAATTTCAGGAGTCACAACCGAATCCGCAGGATGTGTTTCCCCCGCAATCCAATCAGTGGGACAATCATCAAATTTGATATCCGGGGTAACGCACCACCCCTGACATTCACCTTGATGGAGTTTACACATCATCCCTGAAGCGCAATTGAACCTTCTAAGTCCGGCGTAAAGCAATCAGCGCATTGCACATAAGCCCTGCCTCC
>NZ_JAJENT010000444.1:0-718 GCF_035615515.1 Phormidium sp. CCY1219 | reverse complement strand
ATTGGCTTTTTTTTGTCAACCCTTTACACAAAGGGACGGTGCCTCACCCCCGTAGGGCTAAGTTGGGTGAATTGCAGTATCCCGTGGCGGGGGTGACCCACCCTACCGGGCTTCACGATGATTAGTTACTGCCGTTTTTCGAGCAACACCTGCCGTTGGCGAGGTGGGGGGAATCTGTCACTCGTTTTGTTCAAATCGATAACCCTGAACGCCCAAAACATTGTGTTAAAATTGGATAAATCTGCCGAAATCGTACCCCAGCACACCTGACGCCGTTTATCCCCGAGTGGACCGAGTGGAGATGAGAATGATGCACCGACTTGCTAGCAGTATTATTGTCGCTTTCAGTATCTGCCTATTCCCCGTCACCCTACCGCTCATTGCTCAGCGCAGCGTGGCCCAAACCCAAAATGCACAAGCTGAAGAAGTCCAGCGACTTTTACAGCAAGCTGTGCAACAAACTGGACGACAACCACAAGCAGCAATAGAAACATTCGAGCAAGTCCTCGGAATTGCCCGACAAATTAACGCGAAAGAACTGGAAGGCATTGCGCTGCTGGGCATCGGTCGCAATTACAATGATATAGGGAGACGTCAAGACGCATTAGAATTCTACGAACAAGCACTCCGTATATTTCAACAAATCAATAATAGAAGCGGGGAAGCCACGACTCTGAATAATATCGGTGCAGTCTACTCCGACATCGGACAACCCCAA
>NZ_JAJENT010000443.1:0-46622 GCF_035615515.1 Phormidium sp. CCY1219 | reverse complement strand
TGCGGGGGACCGGGGGTCAGTCGCTCGGCTTATATCCCCACGGATAAATCCGGGGGCTTTACGCCGATTCTCGGTAATGTTTGGGTGATTATTTAGCTATATAACCATAATAGCAAGAGCAAGGGGTTATTGTCAAAGTCTCTGGTGGTGGAAGCATGCAAAAAAATTTGGGTTCTAGGGATGTGACCTAGAACCCGAGGGTTATGTATTTAGGGAGTGGGCGAGGCGAGACTCGAACTCGCAAGACCGAAGCCGCCACATTTTGAGTGTGGTGCGTCTACCAATTTCGCCACTCGCCCTTTTGTTTGGTTCCCTCATTATAACACAGTTTTCCGTTTTGCAACAAAGATTCATAATTTTTGCTGCTGGACCAGCGATCGATTTCGCGGGCGCGGAGAACGGGGAGGGGATGGGTAAGCTGACCGGTTTGAGCTTCCTTGAGCAGGATCCCCAATTCCGTGTTGCTGCTTTCATCGTAAGCGCGAGCTTGTTCGAGAAATGCATCCAGATTCAGTTTAGGAGCCAAGGTGGGGGAGCCACCGGCGAGCTTCATCAGTACGGAGGAGACCACTTGGGGGTCTTGAGTGGCTAATAAAGCGGCGCGATCGCAGGTAAACTCAGCACAGCGAACCCATTGCAAGATTTGGTTTTGCAGAGTTTGGGCGATCGCGGCTCCCAGAGGAGACAGTTGTCCCGCCGCCAAGACAATCAAATTCGCCAGAGTCAAATAAACCCCATGCTCGCATTTGAGATGTCCCAGCTCATGGCCGATGACCGCCTGAATTTCGGCTGGTGTCAGCAACTCGATCAGGGAAGTATGCAGCACCACAAATGGCTTTTTCCCGCGCATGGCAAAGGTGTAAGCATTGGGCACCGGATGTTGGCGGACGTAGAGCTGGGGTGGCTCCAAATCCAATACCTGACAGGCTTCGACGAGCAGATCGTGCAGATGAGGGAGCTGACGATCGCTCACCAGAACGCTAGAAGCAATATTATCCAGATAAAAAAACTGCTCGCCAACCGATCCGAGCAACTGGCGCACGATTAAATCGAGACCCGGGAGTTGCTTCAACGAATTGGTTGCTTCTAGATCCAGCGGATGACGAAAGCTATTTGCCTTCAAACCAATCAGAGAGATTTTTGACGAAGCCATGCCAGTTAAGAATTACGGACGGACAACCATAGACGAGAAATCCGATTCGCACAAAGAGGGAAAAAACCTCTTTACCACAATCTCATTCTCGTCACACTCCTTATTTTAATGCGGATTTTGCGGATTGGAGAGCCGTGGCATCTTTTTCCATCCCTGCGGTAGCAGGTTCGCGCTGAATTTTAGCTCCGAGTTGCTGGAGTTTGAGGTCGAGTTTTTCATACCCGCGATCGAGATGATGCACTCCTTGAAGCGTCGTTTTGCCTTCGGCGGCTAAAGCAGCCAACACCAATGCGGCGGAAGCTCTTAAATCCGTAGCCAACACCGGTGCGCCGGAGAGGGTCGGCACGCCCCGGACGATCGCCACATTGCCTTTCACGCGAATATTTGCACCCATACGATTCAACTCTGCCACATGGCGCAGACGATTTTCAAACACCGTTTCGCGGATGGCGCTATCCCCGTCACTGAGGGTGAGCAAAGCCATAAACTGAGCCTGCATATCCGTGGGAAAACCGGGATACGGCAAAGTTTCGATATCCGTGGGCTTAATCGTATCCCCCGGAATAATTCGCAGACCATTTGACCCTTCTGGGATAATCTGGGCACCGACTTCGCGCAGCTTGGAAATCACCGGGATCAGATGCTCGCTGACTACGGGAAACAGGGAGAATTGCGATCGCGTAATCGCCCCTGCGACTAAAAACGTGCCGGCTTCAATGCGATCGGGAATAATCTCGTAGTCTGCCGATCCCAGGCGAGGCACACCTTCGATGACAATGGTTTTCGTGCCTGCACCCCGAATTCGAGCGCCGAGTGCATTACAGAAATTCGCCAAATCCACCACTTCTGGCTCTTGCGCCACATTTTGCAGGGTGGTTTCTCCTTGGGCTAAGGTCGCCGCCATCATCAGGGTTTCGGTGGCTCCCACGCTGGGATAGTCCAAATAAAATTTGGCTCCTTTCAGTCGCCGGCTGTTTCCGGGCACGTATGCGCGAACCATGCCATGTTCGATTTGTACGTTAGCTCCGAGGGCCTGCAGTCCCCGGACGTGAATATCTACCGGTCGCGCCCCGATCGCGCATCCGCCTGGGAGGGGCACGTGCGCTTCTCCCAACCGCGCCAGCAATGGCCCGATCGCGAAGAAACTCGCCCGCAGTTGGCTGACCAACTCGTAGGGCGCTTCCGATTTGTCCAGATGGCGACCATTAATCTCTAAATTGTCCCCATCCCATTTAATTTTCAAACCGAGGGCCGAGAGCAGTTGACCCATGCGCTTCACATCCGCCAAGGACGGAACGTTTCGCAAACGGCATTCGTCCGGACAAAGCAGGGCACCGGCCATCAATACTAAGGCCGCATTTTTCGCCCCACTAATTTTTACCTTTCCCTGCAAGGGATGGCGTCCCCAAATCTGCAGCACGGATGGATCGGCTTCCGGCGAAGCTTTTTTTTCGAGCGAACCAAGAGAGGCAGTAATAGCTGTATCCTCCAGAATCTATGTGTTGTTGTACACTTTCGATTTTGGTTTTGATTCTACAGGAAAGATCTTCAATGTCTAGATTTCTACCTAAAAATTTTGAATTTTGTAACCTCAGATACCTTTAAAATCTAGGGTTTGGGGTTCACAACCCCGGTTAAGCAAAGGTTTTTTCGCTCTGGCGGAATTTTCGGCGGATTCTCAGGGAATTTCCCCCCTGTTCCGTTCCCCCGGTGAGTCGATCGCCACAGTAAATGACGGTACGGAACGCCAGCAGATAGCCCCCCTAAAGTTCCCGAACCCAATCGCGATCGCCGCTGATTTTGCGGAAATTTTCGGTAGCTTTCCCGAGGAGGCGTGGCGGCTCCATGCTCCTGGTGACAAGGGGTGCAGCCGCTTCTTCCCCCGCGCCAATCCGGCCCGAACCGAGTGCTAAAAAAAAATTTTCCCTCAGGGGGTTGACATCGCCAAACTTTTAAGGCAAGATAATAAATCGGAGTGCAAAACCAGTTGATACGCGGAACTGGCGGAATTGGTAGACGCGCTAGATTCAGGTTCTAGTGTCTGCAAAGACTTCCGGGTTCAAGTCCCGGGTTCCGCATTTTTAACCCTCTCTATTCTGATGCTCACCAGTGTTCGGAACCCTTTAGTCAAGCAGATGCGAAAATTGCAATCTGCGAAGGAGCGTCGCCGACAGCAGTTATTCTTACTGGAAGGGACGCACCTGCTAGAGTCAGCCTGCGCGGTGAATTATCCCTTAGAAACCGTTTGCTGTACCCCGGAATGGCGGGAACGGCATGGTGAACTGTGGGATCGGGCGTCGCAATTGGCGGTGCGAACTGAAACGGTGAGCGTTGCTGCCCTCGAGGCGATCGCCACTACAGTGAATCCAGATGGGGTGGTAGCCACGGCAAAACGCAAGGCTGTGGATCGCGACGGTGCGATCGCCCCGTCTGGGTTGAGTCTCGCGGTGGAAACCTTGCAAGACCCAGGCAATCTGGGCACCATCATTCGCACGGCGGCGGCGGCGGGGGCCTCGGGGTTGTACCTGAGTGCCGATAGTGTGGATGCAGATCATCCGAAAGTTTTGCGATCGTCCGCCGGACAGTGGTTCCGCTTGCCGATCGCTGTCAGCACTGATTTGAAGGCGCAGATAACGCGATCGCAGCAGCTTGGAGTGCAGGTCATCGCCACGGCGGCGGATGCACCCGTGACCTACTGGGACGTAGATTACCGTCGCCCAACCCTGATTTTACTGGGCAATGAAGGCGCGGGTTTGTCTGCGGAATTACTCGCGGCTGCCGATCGCCGGGTGAGCATTCCCCTCCATGCGGGAGTGGAATCCCTAAATGTGGCGATCGCCGCTGCTTTGATTCTCTATGAAGCTCGCCGACAAAACAGTATTACCGATAACAGTTTGCCCGACTTCAAGCCACATTAAAACCCACGAATCCGACCAAATTTCTCCGCCTTCTACGGCTCGATTTCTTCATCTGCTGACCGGGTATCTTGCTGTTGAGAGCTTTTCAAAAATTCATCGATGTCCGCCGCCGCCTGTTCTAATTCTTGCAGGCTGAAACCTTCCGTTTTTTTCGGCGGCGATGAGTTTCGCGACTTGGAACGTCTGCCATCCTGAGATTGAGATGCTCTGGGTTCGTCAATCGATTCCAAGCTTTCTTCAAACTTGTTTAGGGAATCCATAAATGCCTTTCGTGCCGCCTCACGTTGCTCGCGCTGAGGGTTTGTCATCAGGAAAACTCCTTTTATTAACTATCAACAACCCGCGTCTGCTTGCGATCGCGGGAGATGGGCAACTCTCAATTCTATTAAGCCCGGTTTCCACTGCAGAAGCATCCCTCTTCTTAAAAATCTGGCCGATCGAGCAACACCCACCGGGGTGCATGTAAAGCGCTCAACTGCCGGATGATTTATCTTGTTTTCACTAAAAAACTTGACCGGTGAACGGTTCTGGGGGTTCCATCCCCTGAGCTGAGTTTATCGATTTTTGCAAAAAATTGCTATTTTTGGATTCCCTTTTCCAGGGGCGATCGCCCTGAAAATCGGCGATCGCTCTTTCTTCCATAGCGCTCAAGTCTGGTACAACTGCGCCACATATTCCCCATACCCGTTGTACGGGAGGGTGGGTTTGCGTTCCCATGACATCGCAGGACCGTCACCCACTACCCGTTCTGTGGCTTGGGACCAGCGCGGGTGGGGCTTAGTCGGATTGACATTTGCCTCGAAACCATATTCTTTGGGCACCAGGGTGTTCCAAAAAGTGGCCGGCTGTCGGTCAAGAAATTCTATTTTTACGATCGACTTAGCGCCCTTAAACCCGTATTTCCAGGGAATCACCATGCGAATCGGTGCCCCATGTTGTTTCGGGAGGGTGCGCCCGTAAATGCCGGTGGCAAAAAATGCCTGGTCATTGGCCATTTCCTCAATTCGCAACCCTTCGACGTAGGGCCAGGGCAAGGATCCTAAGTGGAACCCCGGTCCGGTGGTAATTTGCGGATCGTAAAATGAGGTGAAGCGAACGAATTTCGCCGCCGAGGTGGGTTCCACATCTTCGATCAGCCTTTTCATCGGAAATCCAATCCAAGGCACCACCATCGACCAAGCTTCTACGCATCGGAACCGATAGATGCGCTCTTCGAGGGGAAATTTTTTCTGGATTTCGTCAATATCGTAGGTGCGCGGATTTTTGACTAATCCGCCAATTTCCACTTTCCAATTTTCGGTGGGCAAACTTTGGGCGTTTCGCCAGATCGATTTGGTACCGCCGAATTCGTAAAAGTTATTGTATCGGGAGGCAAAGATTTGTTTGGTAACGGGTCGATCGACTTGGGCAAAATTGGGATTGCGGGGGATATCGGGCAGGGGAACGGTATTTTTTATCAGTTCGCTTTTCGTCTGGCTTTGGTTTTGACACCCGAGAATCGGAAGAACCGTGGCACCGATCCCGGCGGCGATCGCGCTTTTCAAAAAACGTCTGCGGTTGAGAAAGGCAGTTTCGGAGGTCACCTCCCGTTCGGGGAGTTCCCAGGATTTTAGAATGCGGATGAGTACCATGAGCTATGTTAGTGGATTGGCCTGCACAACAGATCGCGAATTGAACATTAAAGCTTAGAGAAAAGTATATCGCAAATTTAGGCATTCTCAATTTTGGCTGCGATTTATGCTGGAGTGCGAGTTTTTAGCTTGCTATTGCCCAAGGCGAGGTCAGCCGATCGCACTCCCCTGTCAATTTTATGCAGGATTGACGGGACTAAATGTAAAGACGCTTACATTTTGCTGTCGTACAAAATGCAAGCGTCCGATTCCCAATGACTCGAGCGATCGCCTGGGGTGGTTTCCCCGGGCGATCGGCGAGGCTATTTTATCACCCAATGGTGTCAATGGCAATATCGGCCAAATTGACTAACTGAATGGATCGATCGATATTCAATTGGGACACATCCACATCCATCACCACTCCCAAGATGCGATCGCTCGAATCGAGAATAGCAGTATCGCCCATCCCATCTCCATTCAAGTCTACAGCGCCGAGAGAGATTTGGTTAATATCTTCAACATGGGCGAGTTTGATGGTATCGCCTTCCCCTGCATTAAAGTCAAGAATGCGATCGGCAGTGGCGGCATTTTCATCGGCAATATCGCCGCGTAATACAAAATCATCCGCCTCTGTGCCACCAGAGAGGAAGTCCGAACCGACATCACCGATGAGGATATCTCTCCCGGCGTCGCCATACAACATATCATTTCCTTGACCACCTCGCACGATATCGTCTCCCATTCCTCCTTGACAAGTATCGTCGCCGAGATTGCCATTGAGGATGTCGTTTCCGTTGCCACCCTCGAGGCGATCGTTATTTTTGCCGCCGCGCAGGTAATCATCGCCATCGAGACCGAGTAAGGTATCGTTGCCTTGATTGCCATTGGCAACATCTACGCCATTGGTGCCGAGAACGCGATCGTCCCCCTGGAAGGCACGCAGTCCCCCTTCCCAGTTTATATCTTCTAGGGCCATTTCGATCGAGTTATTGGCCGCATCGGCATCCACAAAGCGACCCTCTAGACCCCCGGTAGCGGCGCGATCGACGAGCTGAGAAAACTGGTTGAATAAGTTCTCGTTCTCAATTAAATTGGTGTTGATGAAATCCGCTACATCCTGTGCGGAAAAGCGCTGGTTGATGTCGGTACTGTTGATGAAGTCGCTCACTTCGGTTTTAACCGAATTCACCAAATCGCTAACATCACTATCCAGGTCGTTATTTTCGAGAAAGTTATTGACCGTGTTGATAAACTGGTTGCCGACATTCTGAATGTCGATATTTTCGATCGCCTCCTCAATTAGAGAACTTACCACAAATCCCGTCGGCCCGAGGGTAATGAATTTTGCGGTTTTAATCGCGATGTCTTGGGCGGTGGTTTCGCTGTCTTCATCTCCAACGCCGGGAATAAAGTCAAACAATCCGTCAGGAATAATATCGTCAAACCAACTCATAATCCTTGCTCCTTTGTGGGAGGTTACAGGTACAGTATAAAACAGAAAAATTTTCTCGGATCGGGATAGTTTTGCAGGGGCTTCGGTTTGGCGGGTTTAAGTAAAGGTGAAGTGCAGGGCGGATGAGGGGGAGTTTTTCTTTGCCGGAAGGGTAATGAGGTGGGAATGGAGGGAAAATCGCCTCGCGATGAGGCGATTCCATCTGTTTTCTGGTCTGAGGTAGAAAAGCAAAGAATCGGTCAAAGTTTCGGCAGATGGCTGGATTTTTTGCGCCTTTTATGGTAAGCGTCGTTTCTCCGGTGGGCGGGGTCGCTGGGCGGGATTGCAGGCGATCGCCTCCCGGAAAATTTCGAGCCAGCGGACGGCTTCATCCCCCCAGGGGGGTAGGAAACTGAGGAGTAAAAAGATTGACAAAAGGAAAGGATTGAAGCAGGATAAGAATCGCGAAGGTTTGGGTCAGGTTATGGCAGGAATTGAATGGATTCAGGCAGTATTTGGTGACGGTTGGTTGCCTTTTTTCCTCAGCGTCACCTATCTCGGTTCGGAGTATGCATATATTGGGTTGCTGACCCTTTTTTATTGGGTGGTAGACCCGCGCGTGGGTCGGCAATTGGGGTTGGTTTTGGGAGTGAGTTATACTTTTAATCAAATTTTGAAGCTTGCGATCGCGCTTCCGCGTCCTTTCGAGGTGAATCCGCAAGTGGTCTCCCCTGTGGCCAAGGCAACGATTGATAGTGCCTCGTTTCCCAGCGGTCACGCCCAAGGATCGGCCACTTTTTGGTTTTATTTGGCATGGCATTACCGCCGGATCGGGTTGTGGGGAGTGAGTGGGGCGATCGTGATTTTGGTGGCCCTGTCGCGGGTGTATTTGGGGGTTCACTATCCCCTGGATGCGATCGCTGGGGTGATTTTCGGGATGGCGATCGCCTGGGCGGGAAGCCGATGGTGGATTCCTCGCCGTCAGGGACTACTGGTTCCCACCCTCGTCTGTGTGGGGTCGTTTGTGCTGGCGGTTATGGTGCCAGATCTGGGACGTCCCCTGGGTGCAAGTGTGGGTTTTTTCCTCTCAGTTCCTCATTTTACCCCGCCTGCCACAGGGAAAGGAAAAGTGTTGTTCGCCGGGGGAGGGTTACTCTGTGTGGTGGCGTTGTATATTGTCTCCGATTGGCTGTTAGCGCTATTGCAGGAACCCGGATGGATGAATTTCTGGCGCTATTGTGGATTGGTGCTGTTTGCTACTGAAATTTGGCCGCGCGTTTTACCGGGAAAAGGTAACATGAGGGAGTCTATCCAGGAGTGAATGGGATGGGGTTCGTTTTGGGACTTTGAAACGAAGGGGGTTTTGCCAACAATCCACTGGAGAGGATATAATTTGGAGAAGTTTGGCGATCGCCGGATTACCGATAATTTTTGCTAAATTATCGCACGGGTACCGCTGAATTCGTACCCGGATCCTCGAGATATCCTCAACCCTTTTTCGTAATCATCCCAAGGCAACCTTATGTGGAAAAAACTCAAACATCAACTGGTCGGAGAATGGCGGTTCATTTGGTTCGCAGCGTCTTGTGTGGCTGTAGGGATTATCGCCCTGCGTTGGACCGGTGCGTTACAGCTATTAGAATGGTCGGCGCTGGATTTATTTTTTCGGATGCGTCCCCTAGAACCTAAGGAGGATCGCATCGTGATTGTGGGAGTTTCCGAGTCCGATCTTCAACAACTTGGACAATGGCCGATTTCTGATGCCATCATCGCCGAATTGCTCGAAAAGCTCAAACAACAGCAACCGCGAGGGATTGGTTTGGATATTTATCGCGATTTATCCGTAAGGGAGGTGAACAGCAGTCTGGTTCAGGTCTTTGAAACCACACCGAACTTAATCGGCGTGACCCTGGTGGGTGGGGATGAGAATCAGGGAGTTGAACCCAATCCCGTGTTAAGCGAACTGGGTCAAGTCGGGGCGATCGATATGATTTTAGATGCGGACGGTAAAATTCGTCGCGGGTTGCTGTTTGTCGAGAACCAAGCCGGGGAAATATTACCCACGTTAAGTTTGCGTTTGGCATTACTTTATCTGGAAAAAGAAGGAGTAATGCCTAAAAATGCAGCGGTGAATTCCGACTACATGCAGTTAAATGAAGCGGTGTTTGTGCGGATGAAGCCCAATGATGGGGGTTACATTCGCACCTCGAATCGCGGCTATCAAATTTTGATGAATTTTAAAAAGCTGCGCAATAGTTTTGAGATAGTGTCCCTGATGGATGTTTTGGAAAATCGAATTTCGCCGGATTTTGCCCGCGATCGCGTGGTATTAATTGGCTCCACAGCTAGCAGTTTGCAAGATTATTGGAAGACCCCTTACGATCCTTGGGACTTTATCACCGATCGCGTAAAACGTTAGAAGCGGTAGAAGTTGACCTGCAAACTCAACCGAATTACTCAATCAAAGCAACGGGATTGCGAAGTTTGGGAAATGCGTTGCGGGCGATTGGCGAGTTAGAAAAATCGGGGGAGTTACTGCAGCAAAGTTTAATTATAGCACAACAATTGCGGTTGATTTCGGCGATTGCGGCAGCAGAATTGAGTTTGGGAAATACGGCGAGAGCGATGGCACAACAGGCGATCGCCGTGAAAGACGAAGAAACGGCAAGCGCTGAAATTCAAGCGGCAATGGATGCCTATACAACAGCGGCGCAAGTGTCTCCTGCCCCGAGAATCCAGTTGCGATCGCAGCTCAATCAACTGAGTTTGCTCGTGGATACCCAGCAACTCAGGGAAGCGCAAGCGTTAATCCCGGCGATTCAAAAGCAACTGGATAAAATCCCCCTCAGTCGTCAATCGGTCAACGCGCGCATCAATCTGGCTCACAGTTTGATGAAATTATCTTTTCCTGGCGATTCATCATCGGCAATTTCCCCGGAAGAATCGGAAATTTCGTAGATTGCTACCGGATTGGCGATCGCGGTGCGAGAGGCAAAAACTTTAAATGACCCCCGGGCAGAATCCTATGCGTTAGGCAGTTTGGGAAGATTATACGAACTCGCCCACCAATCGAAAGAAGCGCAAACGCTCACCCAAGAAGCGCTGGCGATCGCGCAGGCGACAAATGCCGCAGATATCGCCTATCGCTGGCAATGGCAGTTAGGAAGAGTGCTGAAAGAACAAGGGAACAAAAAACAAGCGATCGCGGCTTATCCCGTTGCAGTAGAAACCCTGCAATCCCTTCGCAAAGATTTAGCTGCCATCAATCCCGATAACCCGGATATCCAGTTTTTTCTCACCTAACTCACCAGTAGGGTGGGCAACTCGTTGCCCACCTTAAGACTCCTACACCATCGCCGTTGCTGGGGATGTGAGTTTTTTCTCGGTTTTACCCAGGAACTTCATTTTTACCCCACCGCGAGGGGCGAGGGTGACACCCCGGCGTTCTGGTTTGACCGGATTGGGCTGTGCGAGGGCGAGTTCGTAGTGCGAGAGGATGGTGGCTAAACCCAATTTCATCTCGTACTGTGCCAGGGCCGCGCCGATACAGCGCCGCACTCCAGCGCCAAAGGGCAAAAATTCATAGGGCGAAAATTGTCGCTCTAAAAAGCGTTCTGGCTTGAATTTATCCGGTTGCGGGTATAAATCCTCTCGTTGGTGTAGCAGATGGATGCAACCCACCACGGCGGTTCCCGGTTCTAAGTCGTATCCCAACAGTTCCATCGGTTCGCACACCACCCGCGGAAAGGTTAACATGGCTACGGGATAAATTCGCAAGGTCTCGTTACACACGGCGGTGAGATAAGGCAGTCGGAAAATACTCATCGGATCCGGGTTTTCCTCCAGAGTCGCCAGTTCCGCGCGCAGTTTTTCCCCCACTTCTGGGTGATGGTGTACCCAGTATAGCGCCCAGGTCATGGCGGTGGCGGTGGTTTCGTGCCCCGCAAACAGCAAAGTGAGCAATTCATCGCGCAATTCTACATTGCTCATGGGATTGCCCGCTTCATCCCGCGCCGACATCAGCAAGGAGAGGATATCTTCGCGATCGCCGTCTGGATGTTGGCGGCGTTCTTCGATTTCTGCATAGAGCAGTTTTTCAACTTCTCGATAAAGCCGCTGAAAGTATCCCCAAGGACTCCACGACCCCAAATCAATTTGCAACCTCGGGAAAAACAGAAAACTCGATCGCAATGGGGAATTAAATAACTCCAATAAAGACTGAATCGCCTGCTTGATTTTTTGCGCCCGTTCTCCTTCATACAATCCAAACACGGCTTGTAAAATAATTTGTAGGGAAATCTCTTGCATGGCGAAACGCGCCACAAAGGTTTCCCCGGGGGCGAATTGACTCATCACTTTATCGCTCAAGTCGCAAATCAAATTGCCGTAGGCGCGCATCCGTTCCCCGTGAAAGGGAGGCATCAATAACTTGCGCTGATTCCGGTGGCGATCGCCCTCTAATAGAATCACCGAGTAATCTCCCACCAGGGGTTTTAAAATCCCGTTCATCTCCCCAGAGGCAAAAAACTCTTGGGTATCGTGGGTTAAAATGTACTTAATCGCTTGGGGGTTATTGACAAAAATGAGGTGGTTCCCAAATCCCACCACCTGGGCGGCGAACACCTCCGGATAATCTCGGCTGGCTGTTTCCATATAGCCTACCGGGTCTCTCACCCACTGTAGCTTTTGTAACAATTGCGGGGTCTGCGGACCGGGAACCTTCATCGGGAGTTTGGCTGTTACCATTGGCTTTTGCATCTAGCAGTCTCGGTTTATTGGTTATTATAATCATCTGGCGGGATTTAGGGAAGGATAGGAAAAAAAATCAGGGTGCTTGTCACTACATGGAATCGAGAAGAATTTTGGAGGAACCAACAATGCAGGATGAAACATCACCGGATTCGGCAGTTTTTACACCGCGATCGCCCGGGGGAATTGCCCGAGAAGTTGTGGCAATTCTCGGGTCTGTTTGCTGTATCGCGATCGCTACCTTTTATTGGACTCAACTGCCCGATTCAATTCCCATTCATTTTGGCATCACCGGCAAACCAGACCTCTGGGGAAATAAGCTACTAATTGTGCTTTTTCCCGCCCTGGCGGTGGTTATTTATCTCTGGATGACCGTAATCATGCGCTTTTCCCGCCAGTTTAATTATCCCGTGGCGATAACTGCAGAAAATGCGGCGAAACAATATCAGATTGCCCGAGACCTGTTGAGCTGGATGAAAACTGAAATTATCTGGATGTTTGCTTGGATTGAATGGCAGATGGTTCAGGTAGCTGTGGGGCGATCGCAGACCTTAGACATACTTGGGGTTTTTGCGTTTGTGTCGCTCATCTTGGGAACCACCGGCATTTACTTGTGGCAAGCTTATCGGAATCGATAAAAAAAGAAGAGGGACGGATTAATTCATGGTTTTTGTAGCGAAAAATTCTCTCGCAAAACCGTCCCTCACTCGAAAAAAAATTGTTAATTCGTTTTAGCTTCTAACTTCCTTTTTGGCCGGGGGGGCTTCATACACTCCCCACTCTTGAATTCCGCCTTTATGCAGCAGAATAGACTCGGCTTTTTCTATCTCTTCTACGCCGCCTTCGACCATAATCAAATATTCACCGCGCGCCACGCGATGTTCGTAAACTTTGGCGCGATCTTCGGGAACGCCCCACCCAATTAAACCACCAACTAAACCGCCGCCGACTGCGCCAATTGCACCGCCCGCAACAGCAGTGGCGAGAGCGTTTGCTGCAACGCTACCAAATGCTAACACTTGACCCGCGCCGGGAATCAATAAGGGGACAAAGGTGCTCAATCCCAGGGATTCGAGTGCGCCCACGATCGCGCCGCCAATTCCACCGGTCACCGCACCAGTTTTTGCCCCTTCATCGGCTTTATTTCCTTCCGGTTTGCTGGTATCGATGCCGGCGATTTCTCCTTGGCGATCGTCTTTCGCCACCACTGACACCCGATCCATTGGAAAGTCAGCATTTTTCAGTTCTCCCAGTGCATTTTCTGCCCCCTCTCGGGTGGGGAAAATACCCAGTGCGTGTTTGTTTCCATGCGTTCCTAAAGCCATGTTTTTATTCCTCTCAAATTATCGGCAATCCAACAGCACAAAATTCAACTCTCAGAGTAAAGTTTTTGCACTATTTTTTTCAGCATTGCAGATTGAAAAAATTCTTGCATCTATCAAAAGGAGGAAGTCATACCCCATTCGGCTGGCAAAAGTCTGCATGCAATTCGCCCGCCCCGGCGTAGGGTGCGAGGTTTCGCTTGGTGCTGTGTGTTTCCCTCACCATCCCCCATCCATCGCGTCAGTGGGGGGATGCAGCCAGGTCAATTCTGGGACAGCAGAGTGGGGCATTTTGTGGCTGAGGTGTTTTTGTTTGTCGCAACCCTTAGCTAATTCCTGCGAAAATTATAACTAATGACAGAATTACTTGGAGAAAGCAATGGGATACAATAGACAAAATTTAAACCTTCTCTAACTTGTTTATACTCACAATCAAAGGAGCGACTCGATGAATATCTATTTTCGCACAATTATTTCAGCAGTTGGTGCGGCCAGCCTCACGGTTTTGGCGGCCTGTCAGAACCAGGATGGTGTAGCGACTCCCCCCACGGAAGCGCCCCCCAATAATGACATAGAAAATCCCGGCGACACTCGACCCTCTCCCCCCTATCGCAGGGAGTCACCGAATCTGGATGAATTGCCCGATGGGACTTAC
The DNA here is from genome assembly GCF_035615515.1 of Phormidium sp. CCY1219. GTDB lineage: Bacteria > Cyanobacteriota > Cyanobacteriia > Cyanobacteriales > Laspinemataceae > CCY1219. The sequence goes on along the minus strand of NZ_JAJENT010000443.1, from coordinate 32,780 downwards.
TTTTATGGAGAAGTCGGTCAGCCACAAGAAGGGGGCGAAAATTACGTAATCTTTAATAAAAACGGTTTAACTTTGGTAGGAGTTAAATACACCTACCAAACCGGAAATATCAACTGCTTTAAAGGAGAGGCAAACGACGCGCAAATTACCGATGCGATGTTGGCACAAGCCAATGAGAATGCCTATGGAAATCCCAATGCACCGCGCTGGATTTTTTCCGACAATCAAACTATCAGTTTAAGGGGATACGAACCCCTAGAAACTGCTAATATTTCGCCGAGTACCAATGAGGAATTCGTCAACTGTCGGCAAATCGATTACCAGGCGAGACTGTAAAGCGGTCTTGGGGCGAGATTGCGACCCACTTTTACTGCTATCAAATGCAAGGGTGCTGCCATTGCAGAACCCTTGCATTTTAACGACGGGTAGGGTGGGTAACTCGTTGCCTACCCTACCCGTGGGGTATGCTGCGTCAGTCCTGAAAATTTTAAGAAATGAGAAGAGATTGGGGGCAAGTTTCAATGGGGGAGGAAGTAGCGAAAAGCGATCGCCCGATTCATTTTGCCCGAGGGATTCTGTGTTTGTTACAAAAAATGTAACTTCAACCCATTTCTGACAAAGCTGTGTCATCCTAGAACCATGAAACACTTACAGCGCTCTCAAACGCAGCAGCTATGAAGTTTCTCTATCTTTTCCCCGCTACTTTAGTCCTCGCTGGCACCCTCGGGGCGCTTGCGACTTGGAGTTGGGCGCAATCGCCGGATTCCACTGGCATTACAATATTATCTCAAGGCGGAAATATTCCCACCGCCGAGACTCCCAACTCTGCCGGCGGTTTGTATGTTTTATCTCCCGATGGAGAAAAGCAAGTTTTTCCGCTCCAACATACCAAGGTCAATGCTAGAATTGCTGGCAATTTGTCCCGGGTCGAAGTGACCCAAACCTTTGAAAACCCGTTTAACGATCCGTTAGAAGCCGTTTATGTCTTTCCCTTGCCCGATGAAGCGGCGGTGGATGACATGGAAATTGTTATCGGCGATCGCATCATTAAAGGGGATATTAAACAACGAGAAGAAGCGCAACGCATCTACGAAGAAGCCCGCCAACAAGGTCGAACTGCCGGACTCTTAGAACAAGAACGCGCGAACATTTTTACCCAATCTCTGGCCAATATCAAACCCGGAGAAGAAATTAAGGTAACGATTCGCTATACTGATAGTTTAAACTTTGAAGGTGGAAACTATGAATTCGTGTTTCCAATGGTGGTCGGTCCGCGCTATATTCCGGGTTCGCCCCGGGACAATAATGGCATGGTAAATACCGATCGCGTTCCCGATGCATCGCGCATCACGCCGCCGGTTTTGCCTCCGGGCACTCGATCCGGTCACGATATCGATGTCACGGTGGAAATTAATGCCGGCATGCCGATTTTTGACCTGCGATCGCCCTCCCATACTATCCGCCAATCTCAAACTGGAGAAACGGTTCGTATTTCTTTAGCCCCGGAAGACACCATTCCCAACAAAGATTTAATTTTGCGCTATCGCGTTTCCGACGATCGCACCCAAGCAACTGTGTTAACTCAAGGGGACGATCGCGGCGGACATTTTGCGGTGTATCTGATTCCCGCTTTGGAGTACGAAACCAATGAAATCGTCCCCAAAGATGTGGTCTTTTTAATGGATACCTCTGGGTCTCAATCTGGCGATCCGTTGCTCAAATCCAAAGAATTGATGCGCCGTTTTATTAACGGTCTCAATCCCGACGATACCTTTACGATTATTGACTTTTCCAATCGCGCCACGGCCCTGTCACCGCAACCTTTATCCAATACGGTACAAAATCGGCGACGGGCCATGAATTATATCGACGATCTCGATGCCAATGGCGGCACTGAATTGCTGAATGGCATTCAAACGGTGCTGAATTTTCCCCCTACAGAAGGGGGACGGTTGCGGAGTATCGTTTTGCTGACCGATGGTTATATTGGCAATGAAAATGAAGTGATTGCTGAGGTGCAAAGACAGTTAAAACCGGGCAATCGACTCTACAGTTTTGGGGTGGGGAGTTCGGTGAATCGCTTTTTACTCGATCGCCTCGCTGAAGTGGGACGCGGCACTTCCCAAGTGATTCGCCAAGACGAACCAACGGCGGAAGTTGCCGAACGTTTTTTCCGCCAAATTAACAATCCGGTGCTGACGAATATTGAAGTAGAATGGGAAGGAAGCGGCGCACCGGCAGAGGTTTATCCGTCGGTTGCACCGGATCTGTTTGCCCAACAACCGTTGGTGGTATTCGGACGCAAAGCCGATCGCGCCCGAGGTCAGTTACGGGTTACGGGAATGACGGCAAATGGCGATCGCTACGAACAACTGTTCCGCATGGCATTTGACGAGGGCGGCAATCCGGCGATCGCACAACTCTGGGCGCGCCAGCGCATTAAAGATTTGATGGGTCAAATGTATGGCGGCGAAACCAAATCCGGCGTGGATGCCGTTACCGATACCGCTCTGGCTTATCGCTTGTTATCTCCCTATACCGCATTTGTGGCAGTGAGCGAGGAAGTGCGAGTAGACCCGGATGGCACGACGCGCCGCGTCCAGGTGCCGGTGGAATTGCCGGAAGGAGTGAGTTATGAGGGAGTGTTTGGTCCGCAAGAAGAGGCCGATATGCTGATGTCTTCCGGGGCTAACATGTACCCAGGGGCACCCCCAAATCCCCAGGCCGGTGCGCCCTTACCTCGTCGTGCCAGTGGCGGTACCCGAGGGATGCCGTCGATGCCAAACTACGAGAGTTCGGAAGAACCCGCCCCAGTGGCCAGCGATCGCATTGAAGTGCTACAGGTGGAAGGGGTGGATTCAGCCGCGATCGAGGATCTGCGCGATCGGCTCGATCGGATCTCTTTGCCTGAAAATACCAGCGGCGAAGTGGTCTGGGAATTAATCGTGCGCGATGGAAATGTAGTGCGAGTCCTGTACGACGATATCCGCTCTACCCTGAGCGAAAGCACCGTACTCGACCCCATGCGCGAAATCTTGGTTGCCGCACAATTCCCCGCTTCTGTCTCTGGCACGATTCGCATCACGTTGCGCGTCAAACCCTAAGCTATAGGTGAGAATCGACTCGTAGGGTGGGCACTGCCCACCTTTCCGTAGAAAGATAAAAAGCGGGCGATTGAAATCGCGCCTAGACAAGCTAAGTCTGCCTACGCGGACTAATCCGTTTTGTGAAGGGAATTGCATTCTAAAAATTCCAATATTGCTTTTTCTTAATTGCAGATTGATTACATAAAAACTGAGGAAACCAAAATCCTAGCGGCTGCAGGTCGGCTGGGTTTTGCGGAGGTGGCCAAATAAAATTACGCCCCAAACCCCTTGTGGGACAAGGATTTTGGTGAAATTTGCAAAAAATTTACTAAATCCCTTGACAAGTCCATAGCTTTACAGTTATAAATAAATTGACGGCGGCGGACAGCATTGCTGCTTCCTCCCCGTCTTTATCACTCACGCAGATATCGAAGGAGTTGTTCGTTTAATGACAACCACTTTTGCCCAATCGCAAAACAACAACCTCTGGGATCGATTTTGTAACTGGGTTACCAGTACCGAAAACCGCCTATACATCGGCTGGTTTGGCGTGCTGATGATTCCCACCATTTTAACTGCAGCCATCGTTTTTATTCTGGCGATCGTTGCTGCACCTCCGGTAGACCTGGATGGCATTCGCGAACCAGTTTCCGGCTCGTTGCTGTATGGCAACAATATTATGACCGCCACGGTGGTGCCTTCTTCCGCCGCGATCGGCTTGCACTTATACCCCCTTTGGGAAGCCGCTTCTCTGGATGAATGGCTCTATAACGGTGGCCCTTACGAACTCATCGTTCTGCACTTTTTAATTGGTATCTACGCTTATCTGGGTCGCGAATGGGAACTGAGCTATCGCTTGGGAATGCGCCCCTGGATTCCGGTGGCGTTCTCCGCCCCCGTCGCCGCCGCCACTGCGGTACTGTTAATCTACCCCATCGGTCAAGGAAGCTTTTCCGACGGCTTGATGCTGGGTGTGTCCGGTACCTTCAACTTTATGATCGTGTTCCAAGCGGAACATAATATCCTGATGCACCCCTTCCATATGCTTGGTGTGGCTGGTGTATTCGGCGGTGCCCTGTTTAGCGCCATGCACGGAAGTCTCGTCACCTCTTCCTTGGTGCGCGAAACCTCGGAAGTGGAATCCACCAACGTCGGGTATAAATTCGGTCAAGAAGAAGAAACCTACAATATCGTTGCGGCTCACGGTTACTTTGGACGCCTGATTTTCCAATACGCTTCCTTTAACAACAGCCGCTCTTTGCACTTCTTCCTCGCCGCTTGGCCGGTGGTGGGTATCTGGTTCACCTCCTTGGGAATTTCCACGATGGCGTTTAACCTGAATGGGTTCAACTTCAACCAGTCGATCGTGGACGCTCAAGGACATGCGATCGGGACTTGGGCTGACGTGCTCAACCGCGCTAACTTGGGGATTGAAGTGATTCACGAGCGCAACGCTCACAACTTCCCGCTGGATTTGGCGGCGAGTGATGTGGAGCCGATCGCGCTCACTGCTCCGGCGATTAACGGTTAAATCGCCCTGAATCCCAACAGCTTGTGTCTCTACTCATAAAGTCCGACCGATCGCGGAAGCTATCGGTCGGTTTTTTTATAGGTAGGCGGTGTCCCGCTTACAAGGTCGGTTGAAGTGAGGTAATTCAGGAAGGTGGGCGGTGCCCACCCTACTTCGCTTTGTTTAGGAGAGCGATCGGGCATTTTTATTGATTGTGTATTGCGGTCAATGCATTGTTTTATATTTTGGTGGAAAAATCGGAAGGTGGGCACCGCCAAATTGAAGGGTGTGTAAGATACATGCAACGAAAATGGCGGTGCCCACCCTACAAAGTGATAAAAAGTAGATTACCGAGACACAGAAGGTTCCATCTGGATGGGTTGGTCTTTCTCGGCGAGGGGGGGACGGAAGGTCAAGTAAAGCACCGGGCCGAGGAGGGGAAGCAAGGAAACGAACCAGAAAATGGTGGAATTGTCAAGTCCCCGACGCTGCATGTCATCCCCTAGCAAGGCGGGGAAGAGCAAGCACAGCAGGCAAAAATCCAAACTCATCACGTGGATGAATCGGCTGGTTTGCCACTGCTGTAGGAAATCGGCCCACTCGCCCTGAGTTAGGCCATAGCCCAATAATACCAAGGTTCCCACGGCGAGGAAGGCACCGGTCCACCGGGAGTCGAGGAGTTTCAGCAAGCGGTTTTTTTCGCCGGAAAATCCGGGGGCGGGTTCTCGCAGGGCCAGATAAGGTAATAGGGCAAATGCGCCGACGCCAAATGAGAAAAGGACAAAGGGCCATGCGGGAATTTTCTGGTTTCTGCCATCGAAAAATAGGACACAGCTATAAACCATCGGCCAAATTCCCATTACATTAAACAGGGAAATAATCAAGGGATTGATGCCTTCCCACTCACCGGTGGAGAGATTTTGAATCAAGCGAAAGGTATCGGGGCGATCGGGCGGGGCAAATCCAAAGGCATAAATTAATAGTCCCACCCATAAGAGGGCAAATCCAATTTTTCTGAGCATGAGCTTGGTGGAAATCGACGATTAGTTTAAGGGTATTATAAGGTCATTACAGAGAGAAATTCCGGGGAATATTGCCGAGTTTCGACTCCGGTAGATTTAGCCTCGGCGAAACTCCATCAGGGTGTTGCAATAGGCATCGGGCATTCCGGTATCGAAACAGCGGCCTTTGATGGGATAGCCCACCATTCCTTCGGTTTGGCGCAACTGTTCTAGGCAAGAGGTGAGTTGAAATTCTCCCTTTTCGCGGTGGTTGTTGCGGATGTTTTCTTCTAGGAAGTCAAAGATTTTCGGGGTGAGGATATAGATGCCGAAGATGGTGAAAAAGCGATCGCTGCCGAGGGGTTCTGCTTGCAGATGCGATCGCGCATATTCTAAGTCGGGTTTTTCGCAGATTTCCGTGAGAAACAGGAGGCGGTTGTCCGCTTGCCAATTCCCGGTGACGCAACCGCAATGATAAATTTCCGAACCCGGAGTGACGGTGAGGCCGATCGCGCTTTTGCCGACTTTTTCGTAAACTTGGATGAGTTGCTGCGCGCAGGAAATATTAAGCTCGGATAGGTAAACGTGGTCGCCGAGAAAGAGCATAAACGGTTCGTTATTCGCCCATTCTTTGGCACAGTAAACCGCATGACCGTAGCCTTCTTGCGTCTCTTGCGTCAGGAGGGTAATTTTGTGGCCTAAGTCGCGCAAATATTGGCTGTATTCGCGATTTTTTTCGGAGAGTTTGTTATAAAAATTGTCGGTTAAGGGGGTTTGAAAAAAGTTCTGGAAAACTTCGATATCGCCCGGTTGGGTGATGATGGCGATTTCTTCAATGCCGGCGGCGATCGCTTCTTCGACGATGACTTGAATCGTGGGTTTTACGCGACCGTCGCGATCGACAATGGGAAACATTTCTTTTTTCACTGCTTTGGTAGCGGGAAATAGTCGGGTACCGAATCCCGCCGCCGGAATCACAGCTTTGCGAATTGGAGTTTGGGGAATGCTCATCATTGACCTATCAAAGTTGAGGGTTAAGTGTGGGACACTCTCCGCTGGGGAGCAAGCTATCTGGTTTGAACGGATGAGAAATAAATTCGGCGATAATTATAGCATGTTTTCAAATGATGAACATCCAGGTACGCGGGTTTGGACTGAGAAATGATGAGTTTTAGGCATTGATTTTGGGGGAAATCCCGATGAATGATATCGATAACCCGCCCTTGACGATCGCGATCGGGAACGAGAAATTGCGCCGTGCCATATCCTTGGGAACCGACGCCTTTTCCGCCTAAAATAAACGGCTGTAGAGGCGGATGATTCAGCAGCGAATGCAGCACGGGAGCGGTTAACTGCGAGGGGCAAGGGCGAATCAGATGGCGGTCAAATTCGGCTTAGGCGTGGGTCATCAACGGTTCGATTTTTTTCGGCATCTTTTTGTTGCAAAGCTTGGCCAGCTTTTTGGGTTATTTCGCACTAATTTTGCCGAGATATCGGTGAGGGTTTTGTTTGATTTAATTGGTGGAAAAGGGGTAATATTGATTGAGCATGCTGAGGATTTCGGGGGTGTTTTTGCTGGCGGCGGCGATTTTCATTTCGCCGCGCCCAGTTTTCACTCGTAGAAACCATAATTATCGATTTCTAGCCCTTGGACGCGATAATGAGTGAGACTGTAGTCAGCCACGCCTGCGGCATAACTGAAACAGCCGCCTTTTTTGGTGCTATGGAGCATTGTTTGGCGATCCATTGGCAATTGTATGGGTTCGAGGCGAGTGCCGTCACTGAAGGAAGGGCGCAAAATCAGGGGGGTGGGATGGGGTTTGACCTGGGCATAAATGCCTTGATGGGTGCCGACGCTGAGGGTGTATCCTTTTTCCAGAGCGGGATTGATGCTGCGGTGTCCGCCGGCCCGATCGCCATGCTCTCCAAACAGACAAAGGCGACCTGGAACAAAAATTTTCCTCGGTTTCCTTGGCAAAGTACAAGCCTCTGGTTGTAAAATTACCGGACAATGGGATAATTGTAAAAACTGTTGATGATGAGCGAGCTTTCGCTCAAATCTGTCATTTTAGAGGATAGTTTAGGTCATGTCTCGACAATTATTCACGATTGGCCATTCCAATCATACCATTGGCAAATTTATTGGGTTACTACAACAACATGGGGTGACGGTGGTGGGGGACGTGCGATCGCACCCCTATAGCCGCTATTTCCCGCAGTTCAATAAATCGGAACTGCAAAAAGCATTGACAAATACAGGGATTCGCTACCTGTTCCTGGGTCGGGAACTCGGGGGCAAAGCCAACGAGTCCGGGTGTTTTGACTTGACCGGGAAATCCCTCTCGGATTCACTGGTGGGAACGTCAGAGTTCGATCGCGGAATCAAACGGTTGCTGCAAGACTGTCAAACCGATACCATCGCGCTGATGTGTGCCGAAAAAGACCCGATTACCTGCCATCGCACAATTTTAGTGTGCCAACATCTGAGAAATACGGATTTGACGATCGAGCACATTCTCGGCGATGGCGAATTGGAGTCTCACTCCCATTTGGAGGAAAGGTTAGTGGAGGCGTATGGATTGCAACAGTTGCAGGAGTTAGAAGCGCGATCGCTCTCGGATCCGCCACCGGAGGCGGATACTCTCCCGAGTTCTCAAATCCGTTCCGCGAAAAAACCGAAGTCGCAATAAGCATGATGAATGCATCGCGCCTCTCCATCGCCTTGTTGGCGGGTGGTGTTCTCGATCGCCTGCGGCAATTATTGCAATGTGGCTGGGGGCAAAAAGCAGCGATCGCCAATCGGGGTATGCGGCTTTTTTAAGATCGTTTTGGCGATCGCAACTTCCTGCATCAAGCGCTGCTTTTGACCGCGAATTTTAACGTAAATGTTCCACCGGAATCGAGACTAATTCGGTTAAGCGATCGGCAACTTCCTTGCGATGGCATCGGTTTGCATCCATTTCTGCACAAAGCAACAAAATCGACCCTTCTCGAGCCATTTCTGCCACTTCCGCTAACGCTTCTTCGGCGGCTTCTGCATTCGGCGGAATCCAGTTTGCTTTACCGGATATATTCCCCAAAGATGTTTTAGACACATATCCAATTTTCAGCGACTCGCACAGTTTTTGCAGTTGCTTCCCGTACCATTTTTGACTCCAAGCCCTCGGGCTTTTCCGCACATCCACCACCCATTTAATCTCGTAGTCTGTTAAATAGGTTTCTAGGGCATCGTAGGTTTTTCGATTGCCATATCCAAAGGTAAAAATACATAACTTTCCGGGTTGGACTGGATTTTCTGTTCTCATAATTTTGGTGTTAAAATCAACGAGCTTGGGTGAAGGTGACGCTTTTGGCTTGGGTTTCTATACAATAACCGATGTAAGGCAAAGGCTTCTGTCACGCGGATAAATTAACCGCAATGACAACGATCGCCACCTTCTGTGAATCCGACGGCGATCGCTGCTTTACCGAGAGCGCAATCCTTCCCCCTTTTTTTTAGCTCCAGATTAAGCGAATTAACCGCACCACGAGCCAACTGAGCAAGGCGTAAACCCCCATCGCAATTACGGTATTGAATTCAAAAGCCGCTTGTCCGAAGGTAGGGGTACCAAAAAGGGTCTCAAAGGGGACGACAAATGGCTTAGATAGCTCGTAAATAAAGCCGGCAAATTGATTTTCTGGATTGGCAGCAAACAGGCGCAAAAGCACTCGTAACAATAACAGCACCCCTAAGGCGCCAGTTAGATAATAAATCGCTTGTTGTACCTTGGCGACGATCGCTGTGCGGTGAACTTCGGCAAAGCGGCGCTCTTCTTCTTCTAAGCGCAGGGACTCCAGACGGCGAGTCAGATGGGCTTCTTCTTGGCGCAATTCCTCCATGCGACGGATTAAGCGTGCTTCTGCTTCGCGGAGTTCCTGGATGCGCCGATTGAGGCGGGGGTCTGGTGGGGATAGGCGATCGCCGGATCCCCCAGGGCGTTCTGGTTCTGGGTGCCACTGTTGCGCCTCTCCTGGGGCATAGGGATCCGGTTCTCCTTGGGAAAGCTCTTCCAAACGGCGGTTGCGGCGTTGTTCTTCCAAACGCCACTGTTCTTCATTCTGGTGGTTTTCGCGATCGCCACTGTTTTCTTCTCGCGATCGGTTGTACTCTGGGTTCATTTTTTCCCTCCATCAGGGCGCTTCTACAGATATGCTACTCAACGCCAACCCCCGAGGCGCAGTTGTGCTTTTTTTACCCGCTGTATTGGGCTTGTTAGGGGTCGCTTGTTCACCAGGGAGATTAAAACCCTTCCCTTGCATTTCGTTAGCTTTTTTTGGCGCGATTTCCCGGGTTGGCCCGTTCCTAAAGCACTCCCTTTTTTTCAAAAAATCCATGCAAATTTTATACAATATGTTGCCTTTCCCCCCAACAGGGATGCGGGGAGGAGGCGGGTTGATTCTCGGGCGGGGTGCAACAGTTGAGATCGTGCCTCCCGCTCCTTTCTTTCCGGTTCCTTCTGATGATTTATTCATGGCAAATTGCGACAGAATAAGTCTAAGGCTATAATGGATTGGCAGAGTTCAACCCCTTGGGTTGAGAGGATGTCACTTATCCTTCACTTAAATTCCTTTTTCGCCTGCCGATCGCAAACAGGGGTCAGCGTAAATCGGCTATTGAACTGACACTCGATAACTCTATCTCGCAACTCAATTCAGATGAATAACCAGCAACCAGCAACACTCAAAGCCGACATTTTAATCGTGGACGATACGCCGGATAACCTGCGATTGCTGTCGAATATGCTCGCTTCGCAAGGCTATCAAGTCAGAAAAGCCATTAACGGACAACTGGCGCTGAAAGCCGCGCAAATGGCTCCTCCCGATTTAATTCTCCTGGATATTAACATGCCTGAGATGAATGGGTATGAGGTTTGTCAGCAATTAAAATCTCAGCCAGAAACTTGCGACATTCCGGTCATTTTTCTGAGTGCGCTGAGTGAGGTGGAAGACAAAGTAAAAGCTTTTGAAATAGGCGGTTCTGATTATATCACAAAACCCTTTCAGGTGGCGGAAATTTTTGCGCGGGTCAAAAACCAGCTAGAGTTGCGTTTTTTGCACGATCGCCTGAAACAACAAAGCCAAGAACTACAAGCCCAAAATACGCGCTTGCAATCGGAAGTTCGCGAGCGCACTCGCGCGGAAAGTGAAATCCGGTTTTTACTGTCTACCACTTCCGCGATCGCGGAATCCGCCGATTTTCCCTCTGCATTAAAAATTATTTTGCGCTCCTGCTGCGAAACGATTCAGTGGGATTTTGCAGAAGCTTGGGTGCCCAATGAAGAAGGAACCCATTTAAAATACAGTGGCGCTTGTTATGCGCGCGATGCGAGTTTTACGCCTTTTAAATCTCAAATAACTAAACGCACTTTTGCCCCCAATGAAGGACTTCCCGGACGAGTTTGGGTCTCGAAGCAACCGGAATGGCTGTCAGATTTATCCACTCTAGAAGCCTCGATATTTCATCGCACTGCTATTGCAAATTCCGTGCAATTAAAAACGGGATTTGGCGTTCCGATTACCAAAGATAATAACCTGTTAGCGGTGTTAGTTTTTTTCACTCAAACCCACACTCCGTTCGACGATCGCGTGTTGAAATTAGTATCGGTGGTGGCGACGCAACTGGGCGAACTGATTCAGCGCAAACAAGCGGAAGAATCCCTGCGCCAAAGCGAACAACGATTTCGCGCGATTTTCAAAAATGCGGCGATCGGAATCGCACAAGTGTGGCCAAATGGGGGATTTATTCAGGTCAATCCGGGATTTTGTCAGATTGTCGGCTATTCGGAAAGCGAATTGCTACAGCAAACGTTTATGGATATTACTCACCCGGATGACCTGGAGAACAATTTGGCACCCCGATGCGAAATTGGCGGCGATGATTCGGCGTTTTCTCTCGAAAAGCGATTTATTCATAAAACGGGACGCTGGGTTTGGACGAATGTCACGGTTTCTTTGGTACGGGATGAGGCGGGAGACATCAGCTACGCGATCGCGGCGATCGAAGATATTACCCCTCGCAAACAGGCGGAAGAAGCGCAACACCGCAAACTGCTCAGCGAACGCTTAGTCGGCGGAATGCTCGATCGCATTCGTCGTTCTCTCAATCTTGACGAAGTGCTCTCCACTGCAGTGACAGAAGTGCGCCAATTTTTATCCACCGATCGCACGATTATCTATCAGTTCGACCCCCAAGATTGGAGTGGAAAGGTGGTGATGGAATCGGTAGCACCAGAGTGGATGCCCATTTGGGGAGAGCAAATTCACGACCCCTGTTTTTCGGGCAAATATGTCTCCCTCTATCGCGAAGGGCGTACCCGCGCGATCGGCGACATTCATCACAGCACTTTAAATCAGTGTCACGTGGATTTATTGAGCAAATATCAGGTCAAAGCCAATCTGGTGGTGCCGATTTTGCAAGGGGACAATTTATGGGGATTGCTCATCGCTCATCACTGTCGCGATGTGCGAGAATGGCATGAATTGGAAGTCGAATCCTTGCGCCAGTTGGGGGTGCAATTGGCGATCGCCATCAAACAATCCACCCTCTACGAACAAGTGCAAAACGAATTGCGCGATCGCAAACAAGCTGAAGCCGCATTGCGCCGTTCTGAAACCCGCGAACGCGAAAAAGCAGAGGAATTAGCCCAAACCCTCAAGCAACTCCAAAATACCCAAGCTCAACTGGTTCACAGCGAAAAAATGGCCTCCCTCGGTCAGTTGGTAGCCGGTATCGCTCACGAAATTAACAACCCGGTTAACTTTATTTATGGCAATCTTTCTCCCGCCGCCGATTATATTGCGGACTTACTCGGATTAATCGAACTGTATAATCAGCACTATCCGGAACCTCCTCCGGAAATTGTCTCCGAACTCGATACCATCGAACTGGAATATTTGATGGAAGATTTGCCGAAGTTGTTAAATTCCATGAAAATGGGATCTATACGAATTAAAGAAATCGTCCAGTCCCTTCGCACCTTCTCTCGCTTGGATGAAGCGGAAATGAAGGCGGTGGATTTGCATGAAAATATCGACAGTACCTTAGAAATCTTGTTTCACCGCCTGCAATATAACGCCCATTGTCCCCCGATTCAGGTCATTAAAAATTACGGCAAACTTCCCCAGGTGCAATGTTATCCGGGTCAGCTCAATCAGGTGTTTATGAATCTGCTCAGCAATGCGATCGACGCTCTGGAAGAAAAAGTTTCCGGTGATTCGTCATTCGTCACTGGTCATTTGTCATCGGTAACAACAGGTTCAAACGACCAAGGACAAATGACCAACGACCAAGGACAATTGACCATTGCCATTACCACAGAACTGACCCCAGAAAATCGGGTGAAAATTTCAATTGCCGATAGCGGGGTCGGGATGAAACCAGAAGCGATCGCGAAAATATTTGACCCTTTTTATACCACGAAACCCGTGGGAAAAGGGACGGGATTGGGACTGTCCATTAGCTATCAAATTATCGAAAAACATCAGGGTCAGCTCACTTGCGTTTCCCAAACCACTCAAGGGACGGAATTTACCATCGAAATTCCTTTGCAGCAAGGGTAAAAAGCTTTCGGGACTATTTAGCAATTAATTAGCTTTTTATTATCCCATAAAAAATTTGTTTTGTCAAGGGAGGGAAGAGGTGGGCAATGCCCACCCGACTACTACGACTGCGAGATGGGAATTTCGATGGTAAAGAGGGTACCTTGACCGACTGTAGAGTCGCATTGTAAGGTGCCACCATGTTTGTCTACCACGATTTGATAGCCGATCGAGAGTCCCAAACCGGTGCCTTTCCCTACGGGTTTGGTGGTGAAAAAGGGGTCGAACAAACGCGATTTGACGCTTTCCGTCATTCCCGGCCCATTATCGGAAATCTGAATAGAGACGCGATCGCCGAGCTTCTGGGTGCGAATGTGGATGGTTTTTTGTCCGTAGGTCTTGGTCAATTGTCCGTAGGTCTTGGTCAATTGTCCTTGGTCATTGGTCAATTGTGGTTGGTCATTTGTCTTTTGTCTTTTGTCGTTTGTCAATTGTCCGTAGGTCTTGGTCAATTGTCCTTGGTCGTTTGAATTTGTTACCGATGACAAATGACCAGTGACCGATGACAAATGACCAGTGACCGATGATTCTAACGCATCGATCGCGTTGTTGAGGATATTCATAAACACCTGATTCATTTGCCCTGCATAACATTGGATAAGGGGCAATGAGCCGTATTCTTTCACCACTTGAATTCCGGGGCGATCGGGTTTGGACTTGAGGCGGTTTTGCAAAATCAACAAAGTATTGTCGATTCCTTGATGGAGATCCACCTCTTTCATATCCGCTTCGTCGAGGCGAGAGAAATTTCGCAGAGAGAGGACGATTTGGCGGATGCGTTCGGTGCCCAGTTTAATTGAGGAGATGATTTTCGGCAAGTCTTCCACGAGAAAATCCAGTTCCATCTCTTCGATCGCCTCTGACAATTCCGGATCTGGGTCGGGGCAATGTTCCTGATAAAGTTGAATAATCGTCAGTAAATCTGTGGCATACTCTCCCAAGTAAGTGAGATTGCCGTAAATAAAATTCACCGGATTGTTAATTTCGTGAGCCACCCCCGCCACCATCTGACCGAGACCGGACATTTTTTCGGTTTGGATCAGTTGCGCTTGGGTTTGTTTCAGTTCTTGTAAGGTCTGCTGCAGTTGTTCGGTACGCCGTTGCGCTTGGGTGGCGTTGTCTTGCGCTTGGCTATAGAGTTCCGCTTGGTAGAGGGCGATCGCCAATTGGTCGCGCACGGATTTGAGCAATTCCAATTCCGAGTCGCTCCAGGGGCGGGCTGTGGTATGATGGCCACAGTTGAGGATGCCAATATCGCCAGAAGACATCCGGATCGGTAAGGAGACGAACGCCACATACCCCCAGGATTGATAGACTTCTCGCTCTACCGGATCGGTGACAGCCGCCACATTCTCCTCACAGAGGAGTTCGCGCTCGAGGAAAGAGTCCAACAGGGGATGTTCCTCGACCGGGTGAGAACCGATCGCACTGGGTAACTCGGGCAATTTGGCTTCTTGCACCACATTCCATTGCCGATCCGATGCGCCGATGCGATACCAAGCAAACAAGCAGCGGTCAAGGGCCAACAGATTGTGAATCTCTTGCACCACGGTTTCCAAGATAGTATCCACCTCCAAGGAGTTGCGGATATCCCGCGCCAGACGGTTGATTAGAGCTTCCCGTTCTGCTAATTGGCGGAATTGCGCTTCCGACTCTCGCAGGGCGGCTTCTATCTGCTTGAGTTCGGTAATGTTTTGCGACACGGACATGCCGGCAAAGATTTCACCGTCAGTATTTCTGACCGGCAGGATATGAACTAAATAGATGTTGTCTTGATAGGGCACTTCAAATACCGTAGTTTCCCCCCCTAGGGCGGCGCGATAGGTGGGTTCTATGTTTTCGCACAACTCGGGGGGGAAAAGTTCTGTCAGGGTTTTGCCTTCCATGAGTTCCTTGGACAGACCCAGTTTGGATAATTCGGTGCCGTCGGCTAAAGTATAGCGCAAGTCGGTATCGAAGAGGACGATCGCGCCATTGGGGAAATTGCGAGCTAGGGCGCGATACAGTTCTTCGCTGCGGCGCAAGGCAGCTTCGGCGCGCTTGCGATCGCTGATATCCTGCACGGTACCAAATATCTTTATCGGTTGTCCCTCCGGACCCATCGTCGCCTGTCCTTTGGCGGAAACCTCGGCGATGGAACCGTCGGGGCGCAGGATGCGGTGGTCGATTTCAAAGGCTTTGCCGGTAGCGATCGCCTCTTCGATCGCCGTGGCAACTTTCTCTCGCTCCTCCGGATACACCCGCTGTACCGATTCTGCCAGACTCGGCGGAGTTTCCCTCGGTTCCCATCCAAAAATGCGGAACGTTTCCTCAGACCAACTGCCGGTTTGAGTGGCGACATCCAATTCCCAGGACCCCAGATGGGCGACTTTTTGCGCTTCGGCGAGTTGGGTGGCGCTGCGACGCAGGGCATCTTCAATGGCTTTTTGCTCGGTAATGTCGCGGAAGACAGTAGAAAAACATTCCACTTCCCCGGTTTTCGACTTGTGACTCATAATCACGTGAGAGCCAGGAATTTCTCTCCCGTCGCGGTGTGCTAATCGGCTTTCGCCACTCCAGACTCCTTCCGTTGCAGCCGTCGGTAAAGCAACCGTGGCGAAAAATTCCTCCATCGAGGCGCTATAGAAATCGGAAATATGCACAGTGGTGACATCTATATCTTCTGGAAAGCCAGTCATCTTCAACCCGGCGGGGTTGACGTAGAAAACCTTACCGCTGGCGTCGCAAATTCCTACAAAGTCCGGGGTAGCGTCGATGATAGCGGTGAGTCGGGCTTGGTTTTTTTGCGCTTGGAACAGATCGGTGATGTCGGTGAGGGTGCCATCTAGGCGCAGGGGATGGCCGGTTTCGTCGTAAGTGAGCCAGCAGCGGGAATAGAGGTGGCGCACTTCGCCGTTGCGGCGAATGATGCGATATTCGCTTTCGCTGTTGCCCGTGGCGATCGCTTCTTGGCTGTGGGCCAGGGCGCTGTCGCGATCGGCGGGATGCACTCGGTCGATCCAAAATGTGGGATGGTCAAACAATTCTTGGCGGGAAGATTCGTAGAGGTTCTCGGCGGCGGGGTTTAAATACAGCATCTCGAAGGTGTGGGGATCCACGGACCACACCACGTCTTTTAAGCCGTTTAAAATGCTGTTGAGGCGGGATTCGCTTTCCCGTTTGGCGGCTTCTGCTGCTTTGCGATCGCTGATGTCACGCAGGGTAACGACGGCCCCGAGTTGGGTTCCCTCCGCATCGGCGATCGCTTGCCCGCTGACGAGCAGAGTGCGGGGTTTCCCTTGTTTCGGAACCATCACCATTTCTACGTTTTTGCTGGTTTCTCCCTGCAATGCCCGCGCTAGGGGAATTCGCTCCACCGGCATCGGCGTTTTACCATCGGCTTCGTAGATCTCGTAATATTCGGGCCACTCATACAGGGGAATGCTCTTTTCGGGCAACCCGCAATACTCTTGGGTGGCGCGGTTGGCGCGGGTTAATTTTCCGTCGGGGTCGCAGGCGATAATCCCGTCGGTGAGATTGTCGAGTAAAACGTTTAAAAATTCCCGTTCTTTGTGCAGGGCGCTTTCCGCTGCGGACCGGGTGGCGATTTCGCGTTCGCATTCTGCAATGGTACGGTGCAGTTGGGCGGTCCGTTCTTCCATGCGGGTTTCCAGTTCTTGGTTGGCCCGTTTCAGGGCGTCTTCCATTTGGAAGCGATCGCTGATATCTTGCCAGCATCCCACCATCTCTATGGGTTTACCTTCGGCGTCGCGAATTAATCGGAGTTTATCGTGCATCCAGCAATAGCTTCCATCTTTGAGGCGAAACCGATATTCGTGGGCGTGATGTCCTTTTTCAAATAAGACGCTCAAGCCGGCAAAAATGCGCGCTTTGTCCTCGGGATGAATCCGCGAACTCCAAAAGGTGGGGTCGCTGATAAAATCCTCCGGTTCGTACCCCATCAGGGTTTTGACGTTCTCGCTAATAAAGGTAGCCCCAAAATCTCCCTCGGGTTTACAGCTATAAATCACTAGGGGACTGGTGGACAATAGGCGCTCTAACCCTTCTCGCGTTTTCTCCTCCTCGCTTTTTTCTTCCACTGGGCGCACCACGGCGTAAATTAACTGCCGGTTTGCATCGGGCGTCGCTCTCCATTGCAGCCGTTTGTAAGTGCTATCTTGGCAACGATAGCGATTTTCAAAGGTTCTCGGTTGCGCCTCGGTGGCCAGTTTTTCTAGTTCCCCCCGGGTGGCGTCCCGATCCTCGGGATGAACTGCTTCGATAAGCTTCATCGATCGCAGTTTTTCTGGGTTGTCGCCGAGGGTGTTTTCCCACCGGGGGTTTAGGTCTTTGAAATAACCGTCAAATCCGACAATGCAAAGCATGTCTAGTGACCGGTTAAAAAAATGAGCGCGATCGCTCATTTGGGTGCGTTTTTTTTGGCCTTTTTTTGCCATGAGTTGTGGCCTGTGCATATCAGCTCGCTAAATTAATTTTTTGTGGAAAAAATAGTAAGCATCCCCTTCTTGTCGCCACTTTTCGAGCGACCCCTAATCGGTATTGTTTTGGCCATCCATTCGGCTGCGACGCAAAAATCACCTCTTGCATCTGCTTCTAGTAGCCTCTCCTACATCCCCAGCCCTTTTTCGGCCTATTCCTAGGCTACCACATTTTTTCACTTAACCACTACCATGCTCCACTTTTTTAACTTTTCTTTACTTCCAGCGCCTCTTTTCCGTTCCCTCTATTCATTTCATTTCTTCCTCCTACAGTTCATTTTTTGTCTACCGTATTTTTACCTATATCGCCAATCTTTTAGCTTTGATTAATTCCAGTAATTTACTGGAATTTTGAGTCAATATACCCTCGCAATCGCCGATAATTTTAGCCAGATAACCTGCTGCATTGATTCTTCGGATCGGTCCAAAAAACGCCGCCGATTCTGTGGCTGCGGCGTCAGAGAAAACCGGGAAACTCTCTATAAACTGGCTTCATTCTCGGCGGTTTCCCCCGATTAGTAACTCGTTCCCAGGCGTAACTCGTTCCCAGGCTCCTGCCTGGGAACGTCCCTCCCGAGGCTCCGCCTCCCCCCCCAATAAATGCGATCGTAAAGGTTTGCACCCTTGCGTATTTAGAAACTGGCATTATTCTCGGCGGTTTCCCCCGATTAATTCACTATCTACAAAAGTCTTAATCGTGTAATTCGCTTCTAGGGTCATTTTCTCCCGGGGCGGAACTGCCACTTGCCAGCAATATCCGCCTTTAATCGGTTGGTTGCGTTCTTGCTGGGAATAGGGTTCCCACGGGGGAGACACCCGGTCGATTTGCAGGTCTACTTTGGCATTTTCGTCGGGAATCGGGACCCGTTCTCGCGCTTCTATTTTAGCCTCTCGGGGCAAATTATTCGCGATTTCAATGGCGATTTTATGGCGCAATTCATTAAACGCCACCAAGGTTTCGCCCGATCGCATTTCCCGATAAACGGTGTTGCGCGCCACTTTAATTCCCTGTTCCACGCCTAATCCCAATTCCATCTGTCCGCGCGGCGCTACGGTGGCGATCGTGGTGGATAAAATATACTCCCCATTCACATAAACATCCGTCGGTCCGGCGAGTAAAGGGGCATCTAAGGGATTGCGAAGTTGGGCGATGCGAAATACATTGGTATCTTCGCGCGGAACCACCACATATTGCAAGTCGATGTCGGTGCTGTTCTCGCTTAAAGCGACGGAGTGAAATTGTCCATCTGCGGGCACGTCAATTCTTCCTTGTGCTGCATAGGCATAATCGAATGAACCGGCAGCCGTTCGCAGGTTCACCCCACCGGGGGGTAAGCGAAGATTCAAGCAGCGTTTCGCTTGGGAAATGGCGCTTTCCACCACGGCAGAAACGTTAAAATCCAGGGTAATGTTTGCTGCTTGAAGCTGTTCTAGATAAATGTCTTTTTGCGGGGCGATCGCCAATTTTCCTCGGGTTTGGCGATCGCTGGGGTCTCCCAGGCGCATCAACCCATAGGCTAATTCTACCGTGTCGCGGGTTTCGCGATCGCGCAGGGCCTTGGCGGGGGCGGCGGGTTGACTTTTCATCCCTCGTCCCGCCAGTTTTTTATGGGAGGCGGGTGGTCTTCCTGCTGTCGGCACTACAGGTGCCATTGCAAGCGATCGGTCTATTTGCTCTTCTTGCTCTGATTCGAATAGTTCTTCAAAGTCTTCTAAATCTTCAAACTCCATCTCCTCCACCAGCGCTTCCAACTCTATGTCCCCCAGTTCAAGTTCCACCTCATCCTCCTGGGTGGATGTTTCCAGGGGCGCGGGGGGATGCAGTTGGGGTAATGTGGGTAATGAGGGAAGCGATCGTCCGGCTTGCGCCGGGGGTTTTTGGCGATCGTAATCTTCAAATAAGGTCTCTGCGCCCGCCGGGGGTTTGCGCCAGGCCCTTGTTGCCAGTGGGGGTTGCGATCGGCCAATTTTCAATACATTTAATTGGGGTAACTCGCACCAACTTATTGGTTGCGCCGTAGACAGTTCCAATCGCACGCCCTTCCAGTCTTCCCCCGATCGCTGACAAATAAATGCCCGCACCCCAATCTGCGCCCGATTGCTGGCACTATCCAACCGACAGACATAACTGGGAGTCCATCGCGCCCCGGGGACGAAATATTCCAGAATTAACGATTGCCCCGGTAAAGACCTTTGTTCTCCCTGGGCACTCACGGTGACGATCGCGCTTTTGCGAAGTTCGTGGGGTTTGGCTTTGCGCGCGTTAGAGGCGGCGTGTTGTTTTGCCTGCAATTCGCGCAATCGTTCTTTCGCCTGTGCCAGTTGTGCCGCCACTTCTCGCTTTTCCCCCAAGCGCGCGCGCACCTGGAAGTCGGTAAAGGTGGCTAAACTCAACCGCGCCGCCAGGGGAGAGGGTGGCGGCGCTTGTCCCAATTCCACCAGGGGGCGATCGGGCACGTCTAATTGATAAAATGCCTGGATTTCTTTGTCGATTAATCCGCTTAAATCTTCTAGGCGCAGCACATCATAGCGCGCTGCGGCAATCTCGTCCTCTTGCTCAAACGGCGCAGTTTCCTCCCGGGGAGGTACGGTTAACGCGATGCGTACATCTGTGGCCACAGCCACCTCGCCGCTTTCTCCCGCAACCCGCACCCGGATGCTGGCGTCGTCCAGGGCGAGGGGCAGTCCCGCAATCTCGACGCGCTGCGCCTGTCCCTCCAGGTGGGGCAAGGGGGCAATTCGCGTCACTGTGGCTCCCGCCGCATACAGTTTCACGGCGTCGATTTTAGAACTCACTTGTGTGATGGACATCAGCTTTCCACCGATTTAATGGTTCATCTATTTTATAGCGAAATCCACAGAAATGCGCGATCGCCCCTGCCCCGGTTTCCTAACTCCTCTAACTCGTTGCACCTGCTGGTCACGCCTCCCCCGAGAGTGATATACTCACAGAGCCGTGCTCTCCCATGTTAAGTGTCAATGCTGAACTCTCGATAAAGCTTCATGTTCCGACTGGCCATGATTTGTTTGAATAAATCCGTGGGCAAAGCTTGTTCCACCGGCCACACCCCCGGGCGATCGAGCTTGCGATCGAGCATCATTTCGGCAATACTGCCAGTGCCGATGCCGGTTGCCACTGCCGCACTTTCATGTAGCGTACTGGAACAAAAGGTAGCGGGCTTACCCTCTTTCATCCCACTGACTGCAGCGCGCACGGCGACCCCAGTGCCGCTAAAATTATCGGTAATTGAGGTCATAAAATAGCTAACTTGAGATAAAAATTCCACCACAGCGGGGTTTTTAATCCAACTTGAGGGCCACAAGTGAGCCACCATCCAGGTTAAATGGTTGTAAAAGTCTGGGGCAGTGCCGAATTTGGTCATCGCGGTTTGCACCGGAAAGGATTCGGGCAAGGTGAAGGCTTCTGGCATGTCAAACCAGTAAACGCCTATTTTACCATAAGGTGGCGGAAATTCCACGGTTTCGCGATCGCTGTAGGGATTCACCACTTGCCATTTTCCGTCTTTCCAAACCTCAAACGGCTGTTGCAACCCTAAAAAGGTGGTTCGCATCACCGTGACTCCCGCACCACCAGACCCGCCCACAACATAACTTAAATGGATTTTGTCGGCGCGGTCTAGCTGTTCGACCCCTTGGCGGACTAAACTATTAGAAATCCCCGGAAAAATGCCGGTGTTGACAATGGCGGTGACGCCTGCAGCTTGCGCCGCTTCTTTTAACGCCAGTACCCGTTTGGTAAACCCTCGATTGTCGCTGACGTCGGTATAGTTGACCCCGAGTTCGATGCAGGTTTGCAACACCCGCCCATCCCGGTGATGAAACGGTCCGGCGGTATGAACCACTAAATCGCGATCGGCGATCGCCTCGCGCAGTCCCGTCTCATCCGCCAGATCCAGCGCCCGATACCCCACGCGCTGACCCATTTCGTCGCTGACACGACGATCTGGATTCTCCTCCCGTCCGGTAATCGTAATCTCCGCATCCGGGCAATAAGCGGCAATATCGCGGGCAACTTCGGTGCCGATTCGTCCCCGCCCCCCAATAATTAACACAGTCTTGGTCATGGTTTTACTCTCAAATGGCAACACTGTCGAGTTCAGCATGTTTCCGGTCTGAGGAACATCTACACAAAGGGTGAATTCTGGCTCTATTCCCCCTTCGTTTGCCCCCCACGCCCATTTTATGCGCTCAGGAAATCCGGGGCGCAACCCCAGGGGTAAAGTACGCCCGGATGGCTTGATTTTGGGCGGATCGACTCAGGAGACAGGGAAATGGGCTATCGCCGGAAATTTTTTTTCGCGGTTTGACTCAAATTGCCGAGAGTTGTGATAGGATATCAATTATCAAATCAAGATCGGTTCCAACGGGGGTCAGCCGTTGGAGGAAACGGGGAAAGTCCGGTGTGAATCCGGCGCTGTCCCGCAACTGTGATGAGACGCTTCGGAGTCTCTTAGTCAGGATGCCCGCCGATCGCGAACAGTCGTATTTTTCATCTGCGAGGTACGGATGATGGTTCATGCAGTATTTTTCCGAGCGAGATTGGAGAGCGATGGCGCTCTCGCCTTAGATATAGGACTCAATCGAATAGCAAGCTCCTCCGAGCGAGCGGGAAATCACGGCACAACGCGGGACTAACGCGCACTCGTCGGGAATGGAAAGGGCGATCGCCATCTCGGTTGGCGGTTGCGGATGCAATGAAGTATCCCCATCTGGCTACGTCATGTAGCCGATCGGGTCAATCCGCGCGGCTGAAAACGCCCGCCAGCGGGAGAGGGCTGAACCGAAGCGCCCTCCGGTGGGGTTGCCCTTGAATGGGCAACCGAGCGCGCGATCGGCATCCATTCCGCCAGCAGATTGGCCATTTAACCTCCCCATAGGGCTGCATCGGGCAGCCGATGGGCTAACTTTGTGCTGCTTCAAACTCATCGAACCCGACCTCACGCACGCAGTTGATTTTGGCAACCTTAAATTAGGACATGGCAACCACGATGACGATACAAACCGAAACCCTAGGCTATCCTCGGATGGGTAAAAAACGGGAAGTGAAAAAGGCACTGGAAGCCTTTTGGGGTGGCAAATCCGATGAAGCCACCTTGCGGCAAATCGTGCGAGATGTAGAAACCGCCAACTGGAAAACCCAGTTGGCGGCGGGCATCGATCGCATCGCTGTCGGCGACATGAGTTTCTACGATTTAATGCTCGATTGGAGCGTGCGTTTGGGCATCATTCCCGATCGCTTCCGCAACTTATCCGGAATAGAGCGCTACTTTGCGATGACACGGGGCAAAGATGGGATTCCGGCGTTGGAGATGACCAAATGGTTCGATACCAACTATCACTATCTCGTCCCAGAAATCGACGGAACCCTGCAACCCCCAGACTTCAGCGACTTTATCGCCACCGTCAAACGCGCGCAAACCGTACTGGGCGATCGGGTCGTCCCGGTGGTCATCGGACCGCTGACCCTGCTGCGCCTGAGTCGATTAGACCTCAGTCTCGAACAAGCGGTAGAGCAACTAACCCCGCGCTACGTGACCTTGCTCGAAGACCTAAAAAACTTAGGCGTCGTTGAAGTCCAAATCCACGAACCCGCACTGGTTTTAGGCGATGCCGACCAATTCCAACCCCTGTATGAGTCAACAATTGCGGCTTTTGCCAAGGTGGGATTGCCCATTCACCTCGTCACCTACTTTGACGACTTAGGCGATACCTATCCTTGGGCGATCCAACTGCCAGTGTCCGCCATCAGTCTCGACTTCACCCGGGGGAACAACCTGGAGTTACTGAAAACTCACGGGTTTCCCGCCGAGAAACGCTTGGGCGTGGGAATGGTCGATGGGCGCAACATCTGGAAAGTGCGACCGGAGGCCACTTTTTCTACCTTAAAAGCGATTCAAGGCATCACTTCTAATATCAGCTTGCACCCTTCCGCCTCCCTGCAATTTGTTCCCTACGATGCCACCCTGGAAACTCAACTGCCAGATCCCCTGCGAAACGTTCTCAGCTTTGCCGAACAAAAGCTAGGGGAAGTGGTGTTCCTGGGTCAGTTCCTGGCGGGAGAAGACACGGCGGCACAACAATCCGACCTCGAGTCGTGCTGGCAGGCATTTGCCACTTTTAATCCCGGGAATCCGGCGGTGCAAGAGGAGCTGCAGAAGCTGACCGCGAAGGATTTTGAGCGATCGCAGTCCTATTCCTTGCGAGTGTCCCAACAGGTGAAGTTGCCCCCCCTGCCCACCACCACCATTGGTTCTTTCCCGCAAACCAAAGAGGTGCGGCAACTGCGGGTGAAATATAAGCGCGGCGAGTTGACCGAAGCCGAATATCAAGCCGCGATCGATGCCCACATTGCCGAATGCATCAAAACTCAATTAGACATTGGGCTAGATGTGCTGGTACATGGGGAATTTGAGCGCACCGACATGGTAGAATATTTCGGTCAGCAGCTTGAGGGCTTTGCCTTCACCGTACATGGCTGGGTGCAGAGCTACGGTAGCCGTTGCGTGCGTCCGCCCATCATCTACGGAGATGTGTCTCGCCCCCACCCGATGACCCTGCGCGAATACCAGGTGGCGCAAGCTCTCACCGAAAAGCCGGTGAAGGGAATGCTCACCGGACCGGTGACGACTATCAACTGGTCTTTTCCTCGGGCGGATATTTCCCGCCGCGACCAGGCATTTCAGATCGCTCTGGCATTGCGCCAAGAAGTGGCCGATTTACAAGCAGCAGGCGCTCGGATTATTCAGGTGGACGAACCGGCATTGCGCGAAGGATTGCCCCTGAAAACCAAACGCTGGAGCGAGTATCTGACTTGGGCTGTGGACGCTTTCCGGCTGTCAACGGCGATCGCGCAACCCCAAACCCAGATTCACACTCATATGTGCTACTCCGAGTTTGGCGACATTATCCGTGACATCGAAAATCTGGATGCGGACGTGATTTCTATTGAAAACAGCCGCAGCAATAACCGTACTCTGAAAGAGGTCACGGAAGCAGGCTATTCCCATCAAATTGGTAACGGGGTGTATGACATTCACTCCCCGGTGGTTCCCACTACCGACCAGTTGATGCAGCAGTTGAAATCGGGCATCGCCAATCTCCCCACGGCGCAAATCTGGGTGAATCCCGATTGTGGGCTGAAAACTCGCCGCTGGGAAGAAGTGGTTCCCTCCCTGAAACACATGGTTCAAGCCGCACAATTGCTGCGTCAAGAACTGGAGTCGAACTCGAAATAACCGCGATCGCGAATCGAGACTCTCCGGCGTCGCTGTCGCTAAAGTGAGGAATCGAGGGCCATTGCAACCATGACGATTCAGTAACGTCCTCAGGTCAACAATCCGGTTGTCTCCCCCTTTCTCTACTGAATCGCGACTCTCGGATGTTTCTGGCTTGTAGAGACGCCATAAATGGGCGTCTCTACAAGCCACCTATCAAAAAGGCTGGTAACGCATCTAGTTGAATGGGGTAGTAAAATTTCGAGGTAGAGACACGATAAATCGGCGTCTCTACAAGAGTAGTAACTGCTGACACCATTCAGCTAGATGTAATTGGAGAAGGGCGATCGCGGGTCGCCATTCCCGATATGTGCCGTTAATTCTTTATTGTGGATCGGCTTATGTTAAATGTTGAATTCTGAATGAGCCATGTCAAAGCATAAGTTAAACTGGCAACAAGAGTTTATTGCCACCAATTTAGGGGCGATCGCATACAATGCTTGGGCCGGCTATCTCACCGGACATCGCGGTGTGGTCATCTGTAGCACGAATAATCCTACCATTGGGATAACCGGTGAAACCTTTCACGCCTATTTTGTGGCCCGCCCTCGTCTGGCTCCTTTCCTGAATGCGTGGCTGGCTGCCCCAGATACCGTGATTCTCCAGCATCACTTTATGAATGCCCATATTCTACAAGCCGTGGATAGCTATAATCCCGATACGGAAGTAGTGTTTTTACTGGAATCGGGCAATGATGTCACTTTCTTCTACCTGAAAAACCTACCCCTGACCCCACCTGTATGTTACGATCGTATCTGCACAGAATGGGAAGAATTCCCACCGCCATCCATCCCTTTGAAAAAAGAGCAACTCAGGAAACCCTGACTTCACACTCCACCCCACCAGTTGAGAACTCTCCCGGAGTGTCGATCGACAAGGGGAAGCCCATTCCTCCGGTTTTGACCACATTGGCTCGGCGAACCAAGGCAATGATTCACAAGGCGATCGACATGTTCGGAAACGATCGCTAGTTCCACTGGGGTTGTGCCCGGTCAATCCGCTCGAAAACGCACCTCACGAAGTTGCGGAGGTGCGTTTTGGCGGCTTTATCCGCTTCGCCTGCTGCGGGGTGAGTGCGATCGGGGGGACACAGATCTGCATCGAACAAGGCTGGTTCCCAACCCGATTGGGAATCGAGCATCAGTAGGTGGGCAGAATTCACGGTTCAGAGCGAAGTCGTTATTCCCTCAAGCGGGGGAATCCCCTTTTTCTACTCTAACGTTAGAGATGCTCCGCACCCCCTCGAATTATTATTGTAGAGACGCGATAAATCGCGTCTCTGACAGGGAGTCAAGTCCAATTGGAAACTATACATAAATACTGATGGCTTCATTCAGGCTGGGGATAATCCACCGTTGAGCAGTCTAAAGAAAATCTAAAATTTTTCAAAACCGATTGCCATAGGTCTCCGTTTGGCTCTAAAATAATTGATAGTAATTTTCATTAAGGCAAAGGAAGTAAATCGGATGGATCGTCAGTACGAACAGGGAGACCACTGGATTTCAGGCGGCAAAAAGCTTGCCATGCAAAGGTTTGGGTACTTTGGTGATTTGGGGACTTACGAGCGCTACGAGTATGAAGACCGGAGCTTAGCTAAAAAAATTAGCATTAACGAGAATGAGGATCGGGAAGAGGGTACCTTTTCCTTAGCAACGGCAAAAGTGGGCGTAAGCGTTCGGATTGTTTCGTTAAACTGCGGTTCGGCGAACACCAGGCTGATGGGGATGGGATTGATGCCGGGAGTCGAACTACAAGTAGTGAGGAACGGGGGAAGCGGTTCGGCGATCGTGGCACTTCAGGAGCGCCGTTTGGGCTTGGAGGCAAAAATGGCGCAACAAATCCAAGTGACTCGAGCGGATTCTCCCATCGAGACCAGCATAGAAACGATAAAAAGGAAATTGACAGCGATGAAAGAAACCACGGGAAACGGTACGGTCAAACTGCGCGACGCAGCGATTGGTTCGACGTTAAAGGCGATCGCCTACGCAGAAGGGGTCGGCAACTACAAACGTAAATTGCTAGCAATGGGACTCACCCCGGGGACAGAATTTGTAGTCAAGCGTCATGCCCCCTTAGGCGATCCCATCGAGATTGAGGTTCGGGGGTTTCGTCTGAGTTTACGCAAAGCTGAAGCCGAAGCCTTAATTATAGAACCTGTAGAGGAAGTGAAATGAGAAGCGATCGCACCGATTGGATTGCGCGGGAACCCGAAGAATGGCAAAACCACATGATTCAATGCCCGAAGGGAGGTTTCTCCGCACGTTGGCAACTCGCCCGGTGTGACCGTTGGCTGAAGCCGAAGCCTCGATTGTAGAACCAACATCAAAAATCAAACGATGGAACATAAAACAATTGGATTGGTTGGCAACCCGAACTGCGGAAAAACCACAGTATTCAATGCCTTAACCGGCGCTTCTCAGCACGTGGGGAACTGGCCTGGTGTGACCGTCGAACGGAAAGAAGGGAGCTATCGCTATCAAGGCAAAAACATTAACGTCACGCACCGCATTACCGTAGTCGATTTACCCGGCGTGTATTCCATCGATGCCGGAAACACGACCACCGGACTCGACGAATTGGTAGCACGAGACTATCTGCTTTCCGGGGAAGCGGATTTAATCGTCAATATTATAGATGCCTCCAACATGGAGCGCAATCTCTACCTGACGACCCAGATTTTAGAAATGGGCGTACCGATCGTCATCGCTTTCAACATGATGGATCTGGCACAGAAGCGAGAAATTCACATCGATCTCGAAACCCTCTCCGAACGATTGGACTGCCCAGTGGTGCCGATCTGCGCTCACACGGAATGGGGAATGACTCACTTATGCGATACGATCGCCTGGATGCTGGCGCAACCCACCATTCCCCAAAGCTATGTTGCCTATCCGCCGATTATCGAGTCAGCCTTAGCCGAGTTGATTCCGGCCCTGGAAGTCCAACCCGTGAAGTCGGCCAACGTTCGCTGGTTTGCCCTCAACTTATTGCAGTATGACGATCGCCACCTTCCCGAATTAGGCGCGGATCTATTGCGATGCATTGCCAAAAATCGTCATTGCATTCACCAAACCTTGGGAGAAGATACCGATTTGCTGATTGCTGACAGTCGGTATAGCTGGATTCAGAATATCATCGACGGGGTGATACAGCGAACCCATGTAGTCAAACAAACCGTTTCCGATCGCATCGATCGCGCGGTTCTGAATCGCTGGCTGGGTATTCCCATCTTTCTGTTTGTCATGTACCTGATGTTTTTGGTCTCGATTAATCTCGGGGGTGCATTTATCGATTTCTTCGATATCGGCGTCGGCACGATTGTCGTGGGAGGAACGGCGCATCTGTTGCAGCTTCTTCAGGTTCCCGGTTGGCTGATTGGTTTGCTCGCTGATGGCGTGGGCGGGGGAATTCAAACCACGGCAACCTTTATCCCCCAAATTGGCTTGTTGTTTATCTTCTTGGCACTTCTGGAAGACTCCGGCTATATGGCGCGGGCAGCGTTTGTCATGGATCGGTTAATGCGCTATATGGGATTACCCGGTAAATCCTTCGTACCGATGATGGTGGGATTTGGTTGCAATATTCCGGGCATTATGGCCACCCGGACTCTGGAAAATCGACGCGATCGCCTAATGACCATCCTGATGAATCCGTTTATGTCCTGTGGGGCGCGTCTGCCCGTGTACGCCCTTTTCTGTGCCGCCTTCTTTCCCACCAACGGCCAAAATATCGTGTTCGTGCTCTATATTCTGGGTATTCTCGCTGCCATCTTTACCGGATTGGTGATGAAAAATACCCTGTTTCGGGGAGAGGCAGCCCCCTTTGTCATGGAGTTACCGCCCTATCACATTCCCACGCTTAAAGGGGTCTTGATTCGCGCGTGGGAGCGGCTGAAAGCCTTTATCACCAGAGCCGGCAAAATGATTGTTATCGTGGTCGTGATTCTGGGATTGATTAACTCCGTCGGCGTAGATGGCTCTTTTGGCAAGCACGACAGTCAAGACTCTATTTTAAGTGCGTTTAGTCGCACCGTGACTCCCGTCTTCACGCCAATGGGCATTCAACAGGAAAACTGGCCGGCAACCGTGGGTTTGTTTACCGGCGTTTTTGCCAAAGAGGTGATGGTGGGCACGATGGATTCCCTCTATACAGAACTTGCCGAACAGGAAGCCGGATTCAGCGAGGAACCCCCGGAACCATTCGATTTCTGGGGCGGTATTGGCGAAGCTTTTGCCAGCATTCCGGCAAACCTGGCCGATTTGACCCATCAAGCACTCGACCCGCTTGGCGTAAGTATTTTGAACGATACGGCAGACCCACAAGCTGCCGCACAAACCCAAGAAGTCCATTACACCACCTTTGGACAAATGGCGATGCGGTTTGGCTCTCCGTCGGCGGCGATCGCTTTCCTGTTATTCGTCCTCCTATACTTCCCTTGTGTCTCGGCGACGGCTGCAGTGTATCGCGAAACCAATCTCGGCTGGACGATTTTTGTGGCAGCTTGGACCACGGGACTCGCCTATTGGGTGGCGGTGTTCTACTACCAGTTTATGAACCTCAACGAACGTCCGGTTAGCGCGATCGCCTGGTTGGTCTCCCTGTCACTGGTGATGTTCGCGACCTTGGCGGGACTGAAACGATTTAGCCTCCGCCATCGGATCGACTCAACCCGCAGGAAAACTGCAAAGGCGTTGCAACAGTAAATGGAGGGAAATGTCAATGATTTTGCAAGAGTTGCAACACTATCTGCGCGGACGCCGCGCTACGACCCTCGCCGAACTCGCCGCACACTTTCACATCGCTCCCGATGCTCTGCGCGGAATGCTCGATCGACTCATCTGCAAAGGACGAATTCGCAAGCGAGAGAGCAAAAAATGTGGTGGCTGTCATAGCTGCGCCCCAGAAACCTTGGAGCTTTACGAGTGGATCGACCCCTACCTCTCCTAAAACCCTTTTTCTGCGATCGTGACCTCCCGAAGCTCCCCCCGTGACTCCCAATCTCCGGCGGGAGTACGAATAGCCCCCCAATTCATCGGCGGTTGGGGGGCACCACTTTTGGATCGTTACGAGATTCTCTCCTACTGTATGTGTCCGTCTAAATTAAAATCCGATAAAACCCTACTGCGTTACAATATCTTGTACAATTGTAATATTTATCACCACCAACAATTATCGGACTAGATTTGGATGAATTTGTTTTTTCTTGCTCTTGCACTCTTGTTGGGATTGGTGGCGATCGCGATTCTCCTGTATCTGCTCACCGCCCGCCGCTATCAATCCGCTGACACGGTGGCCAATTCTTACGACGAATGGACCGAAGACGGCATTTTGGAGTATTACTGGGGCGAACATATCCACCTCGGTCATTATGGCTCACCCCCGCAACCCAAGGACTTTCTCACCGCCAAAGCGGATTTCGTGCGCGAAATGGTGCGCTGGGGCGGTTTAGACCAATTACCCCCCGGAACCACGGTTTTAGATGTGGGTTGCGGCATTGGCGGTAGCAGTCGCATTTTAGCACGGGAGTATGGATTCTCCGTTACCGGGATTACCATCAGTCCCCAACAAGTCCAACGCGCCACCGAGTTGACCCCCCCAGACCTGGATGCGAAATTTCTCGTGGATGATGCGATGGCTATGTCTTTCCCCGATGCCAGTTTTGATGTAGTCTGGTCGATTGAGGCCGGCCCCCACATGCCCGATAAAGCCGTTTTTGCCAAAGAATTGCTCCGGGTTGTCAAACCGGGCGGGATTCTGGTCGTGGCAGACTGGAACCAACGCGACGATCGCGAAAAACCGCTCAATTTCTGGGAACGTCCGGTAATGCGCCAACTCCTGGATCAGTGGTCTCATCCCGCATTTGCCAGTATTGAGGGTTTCTCGGAACTCCTGGAAGATACCGGTTTGACTGAAGGGAAAGTCATCACCGCCGATTGGACCGCACAAACCCTTCCCTCTTGGTTGGATTCGATTTGGCAAGGTGTTGTGCGACCAAAAGGATTGATAAAATTCGGCCTCGCCGGTTTCGTGAAGTCCTTGCGAGAAGTGCCCACACTTCTGCTGATGCGCTTCGCTTTCGGTGTGGGCCTGTGTCGCTTCGGTATGTTTCGCGCCGTGCGTGCTGATTCTACCGCAAATTTAAGCGATCGCCCGGAAGCTGTTGCCACTGAATCTTCCTAACTCACGCCAATCGCAGGGTTTATCCCTGCAGGCGATCGCCTGCAGGGATAAACCACAATTCACTCCTATTTTACTGGTGTTCTCAGAGGACTGGCAACTATGACAAATACCCTGAATACCCCCGACGCGGTGCCATCTCAACTCATGTCCTTCGAGGAGTTTTTTGACTACGATGATGGCACCGAAAATCGCTACGAAC
The DNA here is from genome assembly GCF_035615515.1 of Phormidium sp. CCY1219. Taxonomy (GTDB): domain Bacteria; phylum Cyanobacteriota; class Cyanobacteriia; order Cyanobacteriales; family Laspinemataceae; genus CCY1219. Next base: position 1,393 of record NZ_JAJENT010000443.1, on the reverse strand, counting down.
TAGAGGATGGGAGATTGCGATTGATGCCCACTGAAAGCGAGATAAATCGCCGGATTGCATCGTTTTTGTTTGCCTATTTTCTCCAGTTGGGAATTCCCTTTTATCGCTTAAGTATGGCGACAGAAGTGGCGGTGAGTGGAACGCGATCGACCGTGCGCCTCCCCGATTTTCTGGTTCTCAGCGAGGAATTGGCGCAAGCGTTAGATGGAGCAACTCGTTCGATTGTCATCCTGGATATGCCTCCCCCACAGTTGGTGGTGGAAGTGGTTAGTCCCGGCGAGAAAAATGCACAGCGAGATTATCGTTACAAGCGCTCCCAATACCAAGCGCGGGGAATTGCCGAATATTGGATTGTTGACCCGATGCAGCAGAAAATTACAGTGTTGAATCTGGTGGCGGGACTGTATGAGGAGGCAGTATTTTCGGGGAATGAGGTCATCTCTTCGCCGCTTTTATCAGAAGTGGGCCAACCGTCACCGTTGACGGCGGTGCAGGTGTTACAGGCGGGTACAAGTGGCTGAATTCTCATCCTTTCCATACATTGCACAAATTGCTTTACCGAGCTGCCTCGGCCTGCGATTTGGCGGCCTTGCCTGCAAGACCTCACCTTTATCTTAGCACATAAGACGCCGCGCGCACCGCTTGCCTTAACTTTTTTTTCCGAAGAATTGGCCCAGGCAAAAACCCGCCATAGTGGAGCCATGCACCCACCTGACCCCAGTCTTCTGTGGCGGCGTCATAATTGAGTCTGGGGAAAGCCAGAACGGGTGTGATAGACTAGAATACACCACGCTTCCAGGATCGAGGGGGTTAAAGTGAGTCAATCTGCTTCAACGCAACCGAAATGGCCGTTCAAAGCCGCTTGTCCGGGAAAATTTCCGGCGATTCTCATGTACGATCCCCGGGATCCGTTCAATGTAGGCGCTGCGGTTCGCGCCGCTTCCTGTTTTGGAGTGTCCCAAGTTTGGATAACGGGCCAGCGTTGCGCTAAGTCCATCTGGGCGCAAAATCGGATCCCGCGCGAAGAGATGAAGGGTTTTGCGGATGTGGATATTATCCTGGAGGCCCGCCCCTTAGATTATTTCGAAAACGCCGTTCCCGTGGCGGTGGAATTGTTACCGGCTTGTGAGAACCTATTGGTATTCGAACATCCGGAAAATGCCATCTATCTGTTTGGACCGGAAGATGGAAGCGTCCCGCAAAGCGTTCGTCACATTTATCATCGGCGGGTGTTTATCCCCACGCGACATTGTACCAATCTGGAAGCGGCTATTTATTTATTGCTTTACGATCGCCTCGTCATATCATGTCCGGTCGATTGACCATAAAACCGGGCGATTGAAATCGCGGCTACACAGGCAAAGTCCACCTTCGTGGACTTATTCTTTTTACG
>NZ_JAJENT010000442.1:0-2957 GCF_035615515.1 Phormidium sp. CCY1219 | reverse complement strand
GGGGGAGAACTCCTCCCTACGCATAAATGACGAGGGTTTCCGTTCTCCCCCTTACCAACCCTAATTTCTGATGAAAATTAGCTATAATCCCGAAACCGATGTTTTGAATATATATTTCCAAGACACTCCCGTGGAAAAAAGAGACCGCGAACAACCCGAGCGGATTCTAGATTATGACAAAAATGGGAATTTGGTGAGACTAGAAATTCTTAATGCTTCCCAGCGGATTGCCAATTCTCACATGGTTGAATATTCTGTGATTTTACCAAAGGGTGAATCGAATTCTCGCCCCGTCACCGAAGAGTCAAAAACGCTATCGTTAAGCGATCGCCGTACTTTTATGCAATTGCCTTTAGCCGAACGTCGCCGCATTTTGGCAGCACAAGCTGAGGCAATGGTGGAGCATTACGAACGAGACACAGAATGGCGCGAACTTCAAGGGGGTGACATTATTGACTACTAATTCTCCGGTGCCTAAATCTGTATGAGTTACAATCAAAAGTAACACCAATTTATGAGAGAATAGTATGACAGAAACCGCAAACAAAACCGATTTACCGCCCTTTTTCCCAGATCGCACCCAATTACCCGAATCTGATGGTACGTTTGTGCAAAATTTTCAAGAATATCCTCAAAGCCTCCTGCTTACCGACTCTCTCACTTCCACCCTACAACGCCTCCATCCCGACGGATATTATTGCATCGGTCAGGATTGCGGGATTTATTGGCGCGAAACCGAACCCCCAGAAAAGGGTGCAGAGGCCCCCGACTGGTTTTACGTAGGCAATGTACCGCCGAAATTACAAGGGCAATATCGCCGTTCTTATGTGATTTGGCGCGAACATATTGCACCGACTATTGTGTTAGAATTTGCCTCCGGAGATGGTAGGGAACAACGAGACAGAACTCCATTATATCGCCGTGGCGAAGAAGTGACCAAACCCGGGAAGTTTTGGGTGTACGAGCAGATTATTCGGGCACCTTATTATGGGATTTTTTCAATTCGAGATAACAGCTTGGAGGTTTATCACCACGTAGATGGATTTTATCAGGCAATGACGCCAAACGATCGCGGCCATTATCCGATTCCGCCGATGCAAGTGGAATTGGGAGTTTGGGAAGGAACCTATCAAAACCAAACCCAACACTGGTTGCGCTGGTGGGATTTGGAAGGGAATCTGTTGCTTATCGGTCAGGAAGAAGCGCAACAGGAACGGCAAAAGCGCCAGCAGTTAGAGGAGAAACTGCGATCGCTTTCTCCCGAACAACTGGCAACGTTGGGAATTGATTTGGATGCGATCGGCTAAATCGCCATCCATTGCCGATCCGACTCGGCGGTGAGGCTAAACCACCGCCGGTTAAACCACCGCTTGCTTTCCAGGGCACCCTCACCTATCATAGAGAAAATTATTAACGTTTAAACGCCTACCGTCAGAACGCGGCAGTGCCGCGTTCTCACGTTATCTTAATCAAGCAGCCACAGAGAGCTTGAGGACCTCGCGGCACCAGGTACGCAAATCGGCCAAAGACCGATCGCGATACTTCCCATAGCGCTCTCGCTTATTCTTCACCTTCCGCTCCAACTGTGGCACAATGCCAAAATTTGGCGGCATTGGTTGATAGTGCTTTGGCGAAGCAGAACTAATAAACTCGAACAACGCGCCCATCATCGTCGTTCCCGGTAACTGCACCGTTTCCAATCCCAACGCCAAGCGGGCCGCATTGGTGCCGGCCAACCATCCACCGGCAGCCGCCGCCGTATAACCTTCGGTACCGATCAGTTGTCCCGCCGCTAACACCGTAGGGCGCTGCTTAAACTGTAAACTCGCCTCGAGCAACTGCGGGGAATTAATAAACGTATTGCGGTGCATGACGCCCATGCGGACGAATTCGGCATTTTCCAACCCGGGAATCGAGCGAAACACGCGCTTTTGTTCCCCCCAGCGCAGGTTAGTTTGGAAGCCCACCATATTCCACAATTGGCCTGCTTTATCTTCCTGACGCAATTGAACCACCGCATAGAAGCGATCGCCGGTGCGCCCGTCGGTGAGACCCACGGGTTTCAGCGGTCCGTAGCGCATGGTATCTTCCCCGCGCTTGGCCATTTCCTCAATCGGCAAACAGCCTTCAAAAAACTTCGCCGATTCCCGCTCAAACTCCTTCACTTCTGCTTGTTCGGCATTACATAATTCCTGCCAAAACTGCAAATATTCCTCCCGATTCATCGGACAATTCAGATAATCCGCATCGCCTTTGTCGTAGCGGGAGGCGCGAAAGGCAATCTCGCGATTTATCGATTCGCCCACCACAATTGGACTGGCAGCATCGAAGAAACTCATATACTCCATTCCGGTAAAGCGCTGCAAATCCTCGGCGAGGGCTGCACTGGTGAGCGGACCGCTGGTCAGCACCACGATGCCTTCCCGGGGAATTTCCCTCACTTCCTCGCGCCGCAGTTCGATTAACGGGTGATTGGCCAAAGTGGCGGTTAAATCGGCACTAAACACGCCGCGATCCACCGCCAGGGCACCGCCGGCAGGCACTTCATGTTCGTCGGCTTTGCCGATGACGATCGAATCGAGTTGGCGCAGTTCTTCGTGCAATAACCCCGCCGCCCGATCGCTGGCTTTCGCACCAAACGAGTTACTGCACACCAATTCGGCAAAATGTTCCGTATGATGTGCCGGGGTCATCTGTTGCGGACGCATTTCGTGCAGCACCACCGGCACCCCTGCCCGGGCGATTTGCCATGCAGCTTCGGTACCGGCGAGTCCCGCACCAATTACGTAAACGGGAGTTTGTGGATGATTCATCATCGAAAATTAGGGTTGGTAAAGGGACGGATGGAAACCCCTGTCATTCATGCACGGGGAGGAATCTGTCCCCTTACACAAACAGCAGCCCAACAGGGCTTCAATTGAAGCAATATTGATAACCATCTTTCCCCTGTACGCGGC
>NZ_JAJENT010000441.1:0-17782 GCF_035615515.1 Phormidium sp. CCY1219 | reverse complement strand
TCGCGTGGGGTTAGTAGATTTGATGACTTGGCAACAGGTCGATACCAATTCAGAAACTCCTGAAATAGATCCGATTGCCTTACCCGCTGGTGCTTCCCCTCAATCGATCGCCCTCGACCCTGGGGATAACTATGCCTACATTGCTGATGGCAAAATTGGAGCGCTTTACATACTGGATATCAATCCCAATTCAGCGACCTATCATCAAATAATTCAGACTATTTCATTTCCCTCCGCATCATGGGGATTGCGCCAAATATCGATGAGTAGTGATGGCCGAAAGCTATTTGTTGCGGCTCCCGATTATTCTTTGCCGTTTTCTAACACTAAGGGGCAAATTCACGTTGTTAATATCGACCCGCGCGATCGGCCTAGTAATCTAGAGAATAATCCTCGATTGTGGCACGAAAAAATTGGATTTATTTCTACTTACTCACAGGTAGATGGTGTTTTCGCTACTAACAACGGTGGTATCGCTTTTACTAACTCTAGACGAGAAAATGAGGGTTTTGGAGTGGTGGAAATCCTCAATGATGACCCGCTCGACTTCACTGTGGGTACTCCCCGCTATGCCTCATTACGACTAGGTAATTTTCTCGATTACTTCGATATCAACTGGGCTACATCGGTAGACATTCTGCGGGATGGCTCTTACGCATTTGTGGCTGCTAAAAATAATAGCTCCCAAACCGGGGTAGAGAGTATTGATGGGCCGCGAGCGGGAAGTAATATTGGGATAATTAAAGACCCGTTTGGTCCCAATCCGAAGTTAGTCGCAGCCACGAGACCGATTCCCGGTGGCAAAACGACGGATTTGGTGCTTTCTAGTGATGAAAAATACCTGTATGTTTCTTATCCGGGTTTAGAATTGTCTGATTCAACCGATCGGGGTGGCATTTTCGTCTTTGATGTGGAGGAAATGATTGCCACTGTAGAAAATCCAGGGAATTTTTGGCTGGATAGTTTGAATCGAGGGATAGGCAGTGTTGGGTTTAATGAGAACGCGAAACGGTTGGCGAGTGAAAATGATTTGGGTTCTGTGCCTATTGATGATATTAATCCGGACATCAGTGTAGCGGCAGATTATGAGATTATTGGGGGCAATTGGCGATCTGACTTTACTTTTGGCGTTCCGGAGGATACGATAAAAGCTCCGTTGGGGATTGGGGGAATGCCGATGGGTTTGACCTTAGTATCGGCATCAAAACCGTTGCAATTGGTTAGTCCGGGAATCAGTGGAGTTGCTGATTCTTTGACCCCTACATTCGAGTGGAAATTTGGGGATGAGGATGATGATGATGTTTGTGGGGCGATCGACCCGGATGATGTGAAGGAAGTAAGGCTTTATGTGAGCGTGTTTCCGAAGGGAGAGGGGTTGTTACCGGGGGATCGCTGGAACGAAATTCAGTATCCGGGAAATTTGGATGATTATAATCCGAATCGCGTCCTCACGGCGACTTGGAAAGAGGGGGTGTGGACTTGGAATGGAGGTTCTCAAGCGGGTGCTAAAGACCAGTTTACACTGCCTGATGACCGGATGTTGACGGCGGGTCAGGAGTATCATTGGGCTGTAGAAGCAGTGACGACGGAAGGTGAAATTGGCAGGACAGTTACAGGGAGATTTGAAACAGCACTTTCCGAATCTTTTAATGATGGCAGATTTAGCAGCGTGACTGTATTGACTCGCGGCGTGGAACCAGACAATTCCGGAGAAAGTATTAATAGTCAAATTAATGCTCTTGCCAGTAATATTCAAGAAGCAGGCGGTTCGGTGATGAAATACAATCCCTCTACTGGGGGATGGCAATCTGTCACCTTAAACGGGAATAGTTGGGTGGTGACTAACGCAACACCTATTCCAGGCCAACCACTGGTATTGTTAGCAGATTGGATGCAGGGTCTCGATGCCAGCAGTTTCTATAACGCAGGTTTTGCAGAAGCGGCGGCTGATTCTTTGTTTGCTTCCTTAGTGAAACTCGACCAACAATATGGTGGTAAAGTTGGAGAGGGGTCTGGTCTTTATGATGCTAATGGCAATCTTATCCGGACCCAAGGAGATATTTTTAACTCGCCATTACATTTTATTGGATTGGGTCAAGGTGCAGTGGTGAATACGGAAATTATTCAGCGGTTGGGGACGTATTTTCCTCATGCTGGGGGAACCAACGCTTCTAATCGCGACCTCCAAATGACTACAATCGATCCGTATGATTACGACCCGACTTTTCCAGAACCCGTTTTCAGCACTGTCCTCGATCCGGAAGTGGTAGTGTGGGACAATGTGACTTATGCGGATAACTACTATCAGAACAAAGGGACGGATAATACCCTCAACGGCAAAGAACTGTCTACAGCGGATTGGAATGTGAACTTGGGTTCCTGGGCGAACTTCGACCAAAATCTAGACACAGGTGGTCCTCATCAAGCAGCAGCAGCGTGGTATGCGGGAACGGCAGACCTCAATCTGAGTCAAATTCCTTCAGAAAATGGGCAAACGATTTATCGTCGCTTAGGGGATTTGTCCTCCTCCGAACGACCCTGGTACACCCCAGACCACACTAATGCTAACTTTAGCCACGGTGAAGAGATGGCTCCTTGGGAGGGGATTGGTACGGGTTGGTTCCACTCAGTTTTGGGTGGGGGCAATCAATTACGTCCATATAATTATGAAGGAGGTAAGTTGAGCAAAGACGAAATTCAAGAATTCAGCTATCCCAATGACGGCTGGGGAGAATATTTAAAAACTAAGCGAGTTTCAGTCGAACAAGAAAACAATCCTATACCTGGAATGCGGGGGGATTTTGCCGTTCCCACTCTATTTAATGGAAATTTTGATGCAATTGTTTATAAGTACAGCAGCCAAAATATTCCTAGTTGGTACATTGATACGCCTACTAACCCCTTGAAACAAAGCGCTTTAATTGATGTGGCAGGTATTCCCGGTTCTACTGGTCTTCCAAATTATGCTTTGCAACTGGGAGGAGGCAACCCAACTCAAGCTACTCATGATTGGTTCATGGTTCCGGATTGGGGAAATTTACGATTTGATGTTTTTGCTCCTGTTGAGAGTGGAGAACTCAATGTTAAACTTGAAACAATAGAGGGTCAAAGCAAAAATGTTACCATCGCTCTCGATCGAGATGCAGACTTTTTAATTGACGAAACTAATAGCCGAGAAATTCCGATCGTTAAAGAAATTTACTCAGAAATTGAAAATCAAATAGGATTTGGCCGCAAAGGTTTTGAAACTTTTCAACTCAAGTTACATCTTTCTGATTCAGAAATAGCCGAGTTTCGAGGGAAACCTGCAAAAATAAGTTTTTCTTTACAGGGTGGGGATTTCGTTTACATAGATAACGTTTTCTTTAAGAGTGATTTCCTCGCAATTGCCAATCCTACAGAGGCTAGATGGAATCTGGAAAGTAGCACTTCTGTCAACAATTTGTTACTAGAAAAGCCACAATACGCTCTGTCTTACAATGCCGATACTAAACTTGCAAATTGGGTAGGGTGGAAAGTAGACAAAACATGGGTGACACAACCACAACCCGAACCGGGAGAATTCCCAACAGGATTACTAAGAAGACCTGAATTTATAGCCGACCCTGATTTATTAGCGAGTGGCCTGTCCAGCTATGATGCAAATATTTTTACAGGATTGGGAATGGATCGAGGACATTTGGCTCCCGATCGCGATAAACGAAGACACCCCAAAGACCAGTTATCAACCTACCTCACAACTAATTTGATTGCCCAATCAATGGATAATAATCGATTTTTTGTGTCGGGAAGTGACAATCCCAGAGATGCTTCTGCTTGGTTCAATATAGAAGATAAAGTGGTGTTTCCACGGGCTGCTCAGGGGGAAGAGCTTTATATTTTTGCTGGAGCTTTTGGCAATAATGATAATTCTCAACCAAGAACAAATGTACCCGAATTACTTAACCTGAATGTAAATAGGGGAAATACAAACCCTGACAATTTAGTCAGCCAAGAAATTCACATTCCTAAATGGACGTGGAAAAGTATCATCGCCTTAGAACAGCCAGGAGCCGATATTACTTCGTCAAACATAGAAGGTTTCGCATATATAACCCCCAATAGAGCGGAACCAGATTGGAATAATGTATCCTCAGAAGGGATTGCCAATCCACTGAATGTATTTTCCCAGTTTTTGAACAACAATCGCGGGAACATCACTAATCCAACGGATTGGAGAAACCCAGATACCTGGCGAGTCACTATTCCAGAACTGACCCACATTCTGAATGAGCGTAACCGAGTTCGCGATTATGACTTTAATTTTGATTTCCTGTCAAATCTACCAGAAACTATTCAGCAGACTTTGAATAGCTAAGTTTTTCTAAAAAAAATAGCGGCCTCACGAAGACGAGAACCGCTATTTTTACATTTTATATTTTGGGGGCATATTGGTTCAGCAATTCTTATTTTGTAATTTTTTGACTTGACTTCTATAAGGGGTTTTTGTTATGAATTTTTAACGATTTATCCAGCATATTTATTTTAACTTAATGTCTTTACTATTCAGGTTGCGTATGGTCAAGTTATATGGTAAGTAAAACCGGATATAAAAACTCCGTCCGATCGAATAACATCCCAGAATTCACAAGGATCTTCGCCAGAACCACCCAACTTAGCATCTTGAAAATTTACTCTAATAAAAGCAGCACGGCTTACATTTGAAAGACTAATTCTTATACCTCTGAGATCGCAGTCAAAAAATCTGGCACTCTCCAAATCACACTGCTCGATCGTAGCATCTTTCAGATTACATAACCAGAATTGTACAACCGATAAATTACAGTCCGACAATTCGGTACTGCTTAAGTTAACATTTTTTAAGTTAGCACTCTGAAGGTTGACATGGTAAAAGCAAGCACCGCTTAGATTGACCGAATCTAGCTTGACATTGCTTAAGTCAGTATGCTGCAAAATAATTGCTCGAAAATCTCTCTCTCCCGCATCGTAGCGTCTGAGCAGATCTTCCCCATCCATAGTTAACCTCCGTCAATCCAAGTTCATGCCTTAATTTTAACACCATTTGTATCAAAAAATATGAGTCAACAGATCTTTCATTAGACTCCCTTTATTCCCCTACTCTATGCGGAAATCTCATACTCGAAGTTTCCTCCGATACCATATCTCCAGTGGTACAAGTATTGCCTTCGGGTGTATTTATCGTAGATGGCGATTTTGAAGTCCCGTTAGGCACTCCCATCACGTTCTTTACCAACGCTACCGATAATGTTGGTGTGGAAGGCGTCCAATTGTTCTTAGATGAAGTTCCCGTTACTTTAACTGCCAATGGAACAGCAAGTTACACTCCTTCAGAATTGGGAACGCTAACCGCTAAAGCAGTTGCGGTAGATGCGGCGGGAAATTTAGGTGAAAGTAGCATTGACATTCGGGTTTACGACCCCAATGACCTAAATCCTCCCATTGTAGAACTGTCTCCCACCCTTGGAGAGGAACCGCTCACCGATTTTACCGATATTATTGGCACGGTAACGGATGACAACTTGACGAATTACGTCCTATCTATTGCACCTGCATCCGGTGGAGAATTTGTTGAAATTGCATCGGGAGATTCTCAGATAACCAACGCTAAATTGGGAGACTTTGACCCGACCCTGCTGCAAAATGATACTTACATTCTGCGATTGACGGCGACGGATGAGAGTGGGAATAGCGCTTCCACCGAGCAAATGGTCGATGTTACTGGGGAGTTAAAATTGGGCAATTTCCGCTTATCGTTTACGGATTTGGAGGTTCCAGTTGCGGGGATTCCGATTAATTTGACGCGGACTTACGATACGCTCAACGCTTCCCAATCCGATGATTTTGGATATGGATGGCGCTTGGAGTTCCGGGATACGGATTTGCGGACATCTGTGGGACGGGATAAACTGTACGAACAGATGGGGATTCCTTCAGTTGGATTTGAGGAAGGTACGCGGGTTTATGTGACGTTACCCGGTGGGAAGCGGACTGGGTTTACGTTCAAACCGGTGATAGATCCGGAGATTGTCAAGGCGTTGCGGATGGGAGCGCCTTTACCACAAAGTATGATTTTTTACAACCCGGCGTTTGAGACGGATGATGGGGAACAGGTGACGTTGAGTGTGAAGAAAACTCAGTTGCTTTACAATCAGGAGACGGGTCAATACTATCATCCGAGTGGGTCGCCTTACAATCCAGCGAATTCGTTCTTTGGCGGGAGTTATACGCTAACGACGAAGGAGGGGATTGAGTATGAGATTGATGGGACGACTGGCGATTTATTGACGGTGACGGATACTCATGGGAATACGCTGACTTATTCGGATGAAGGGATTTTCAGTTCTACTGGGAAGTCGGTGACGTTTGAGAGGAATGCGTCGGGTCGGATTGTGACAGCGATCGACCCGAAGGGAGAAAGAATTGAGTATGAGTATGATGAGAATGGGGATTTAGTTGGGGTTACGGATAGAGAGGAGAATACGACTCGGTTTGAGTATCACGAGGAACGAGAACATTACTTAGAAGAAATCATCGGGCGCATCTAACAGTTGGGGGAGGAACCAGAAGGTGAGAACAAATTCGCGTCCGAAAACAAGTCGTCAAAGCGACGATTGACCCATGCAAGGCGTAAATGTAACAGGTGATTAAATCCCTCCGCACTCCACCGCATACCTACACCCTTAAATCGCTGTTGTATCAACCATTTACACGCACTCTCGACCATGCCCGAGCCTCGGGGTATTCCGTCAGCCTCAAAGGAGTGATAAGTAATGTGCTTTTCGTGACCCTTAAAATAATCATGTACTCGTCGAATAATATCCCGTTGACCCGCTTTTAAAGAGTGAGAATTAGCGAGAGTATTTAGCTCGGAAATGACTTGAGATGACTTCCCATGTCTGAGTTGATGCCGCCAAGATTTAAAGCATTCCTTTGCAGCCCGAGTGCGGCCATCTTTATAGGCCGCAGCCGCTTTCCACAAATGTCCAGCCGCATGATAGAAATCTAAGACTCCCACTACATCTAATGGAGCCAAAAACCGCTCGTATAAATTCCAGAACCCTACTCCTCCATCCGAAAGTTAGACGACCTTAGAGGCACTCTGGAGTCCCGACCTAATCGCTTCTACCATGACTCTGGGGCAAAGGTCATTAATATTTCCGAGTACCGCGACTAGACGCCGTTGATGTAATCGGGTTGCTGTTTTACCTGAGCGAGTAAAATATGCTCCTAATCGGGCGATTACGCCCACTTTCACTTCTCGCCATTGTGTGGCTCCAGATGGTTTTTTTGTATGGGGGCGAAAAGGCACCATAACTCCATCAGCAGCTATAACTAACGGCATTTTTTCCACTTTTGATGACAAGGGAGCGGGTGAGGGGTTTTTTCCTTGCTCAAATGCCTCTATATCCTTGGATATTTTGTCTTCTGCCAGCCTTCCTTTTTCGGCTACCCAGTTTCCAATTGTTTGACTGCAAACTTTGATTTGAGTTAAGTTTTCTAGTAATTCAGTGGTGATTTTAAACGGCACAAAAATAGCCAATAAACATCCTAGCCTAATGACTTCATCCGATGTTTTTTGGTCGGGTTTGATTGATAATTCTTCATCAAGAGGTACTCTCTGGCTCCCAGAACATTTTTTCGGGCAACGCCCGACTCTTCTTGACCACTTGACAATTCCTACAAGGGTTAGCAGTGAGCGTTCCTGAAAACCCTTACTATTTAAACGAGTCCCACAATGTGGACAATCAGGCCATTCGGTGGGTAATTTAGCCCGACGCCCCAACTCCGCTTCTACCAAAAGCCTTGCAAATTCTAACCCGACGCGCCATGCCAGTCAAACAAGAGCAACTAGACTGGACGCTGTTTCTAGTTTGTCAAAGTCGCTTTCCCAATCGGGATTAGCCGCTATTAATCGTTCTAGGCGTGTTATCATGATATAAGTTTAAATTTTTCGTGAATCGGGAATGTAGTCACATACATTCCCTCTTTTTATTTTACTCCCTTCTTGTCCCTCTCTACGCCTTCTCTCGCAAACCCTATGAAGACCCCTCCCCCAACTGCTGGATGCGCCCGATCGCTACTCTACCGCTCAGCAGAATTTCCCTGGCTTTAATTTCTCCCTTCCGACAGATTTTCTCCCAACGTTCCAAAATCTCGATTCAGAACCACCGCATATCAGGAGGATCGATTATACATTGCCAGGGCGGGCTGCATCTGTTGCTTTCTCCAACAAGCTCGGCGCGCGCGTTTTATACAAAGTTCAGCAAAACTTTACAACGATTTCGGCAAATTTGATACAATAAGTCAGATGCGATGGGTTTCTCAATTCTCAATTCTCCATTGTCAATTTTTCGAGCCGATGCACGGCGCTGGCGCTTTTTTTTCAAGCTGAATCGCGTGGAACTGCGGAAAATCTGTAAACTATAACTACGATTGCTACCATCTGGATGGATTGGCGATCGCGTAAAATTCAACCCTAATGACCTTGCACTTATCAACCGCTTATTTACTGGTATCCCACGGCAGTCGCGATCCTCGTCCGGAAGTGGCGGTGAAAAAACTCGCTCGCTTACTCGCGGATCGACTGGCGGTGGCGCGTCAACCTACGGCGCTTAGCGCTCAACGCCATTCCCACTGGAACCGGATTCCCGGCGGATCCCTCGGGGACAGGGAAGGGAAGGGCGAAGACTCTGCATCGCCTTTAGTGGGTACGGCGCAATTAGAACTGCATCCCCTGCCATTGCATCAGCAGATCCTAGAGTTTAGCGATCGCGCCGCATCCCTGGGGTGTGAGCGGATTTGCATCTTGCCGTTGTTTCTGCTACCGGGAGTTCACGTGATGGAAGATATCCCCGAGGAAGTGCAAACCGCGCGGCAACTTTTAGGAGAAAGCCGGATCCTCGACGTGCGCCCGCATTTAGGCAGGGAAACCTTGGGTTTAACCCGGTTAGTGGCGTCGCAGATCCAGGGACTCCAGGCGAAAGATCCGCGCGATCGCCCCTGGATTTTAGTATCCCACGGGTCGCGTCGAGAAGGCGCAAACACCACAGTGGAGGAGATGGCGCAGCGCCTGGATGCGGTGACGGCATATTGGTCCAGGTCGCCGAGTTTGGAGGAACGGGTGGAACAATTACGGGCGGCGGGCGATCGCCAAATTGGCATTGTCCCTTACTTTCTATTTACCGGGGGCATCACCGATGCGATCGGCGAGTCGGTTCGCCAGCTTTCCCAACAACAACCGCCCCTCGAATTTCAGCTTGCCGAACCTCTCGGCCCGAGTGACGAATTGGCGGATTTGATTTTACATTTAACTCAAAAGTAAATCCCTGGTGGAACCGCCACTATGGCCCGGACAATTTCCTCAATTCATCGCCTAAGTTCGAGGAAAAAGGGGAGAACCTGGCTGCTGGCGGAACCTAATTCTCGAATAACATTTGGTGCAGACTTTTAGACAGTGCGATGCAGCAACCATGAGCATAACTGCAACTCAATCCATTCAAGCTATCCTAGCACCTGCGGTGATGATTTCATCCAGTTCGTTGTTTTTTCTGGGATTGAATGCGCGGCATTCTGCCCTGTTAACGCGAATTCGCTTGCTCACGGATGAAAAGCGAAAAATCGGCAAAGAACTAACCCATCGCGGGCACCTAGAAGCGGATGAAGATGTTAGATTGGGGAACATCAGAAATCAGCTTAAGTTCCTCCTGCGACGGGCGAAGTTCGTGCGAAATTCGGTGTTTTGCAATGCGATCGCCGCCGTTTTATTTGTGTTTACCTCTCTGTCGATTGGACTGGATTATTTAATGCCCACTCCATTAACCGGCGACTTTCCGCTGATTGTGTTTATTTTGGGAATGTTATTATTTTTAGCTGGCGTTACCTTAACCGGGATTGATGAATTTATTTCCTATTCGGTGATTTTGATGGAAGTCAAAGAAGCCGAAGCCACGGGTGATGTGGGAAAATTTTGATCGAGAGTTTCCCGGCAGATTTCTCGCGGCTAAACGCGATCCCGTGAATTTTTTATCGGAGATGGGAGAGCCTGGGGAGGTAGGCGGGGGGAACTTTAGCCCCGCGCGAGAACCGGATCCGATCGCCTGTGGGTTCCGGAACCCCTGCGCGATCGCGATAACGGATTCTCCCGAGGGTTCGGCGTTCCGGAAACCTCCGGGCCAGCGATCGCCCTGAGGGTTCATTCCAGATGCTTGCGCGATCGCTTCGCCACGGGGAAATCTCTGTGCGCCTCTCCAAACTGACGGTTCCACTGGGGATCACGCGAGATTTCGCAGCAAGCTTTTCACCGTGTGAACCAGTTCCGAGGGATGAAAGGGTTTGGTGATATATGCATCTGCCCCTTGTTTGATCCCCCAGTAGCGGTCAAATTCCTCCCCTTTACTCGAACACATCAGGATCGGAATCTTCTCTCCATCGGGCATTTTTTTCAGCCATCGGCACAAGTCGTAGCCGTTCATCCGGGGCATAATAATATCCAAAACCACTAAATCGGGGCGATCGCTCTGAAGAAGCTGTTTGGCTTCTACCCCATCACGGGCTTCGATTACCTTCATTCCGAGCTTTCTCAGAATTGAGCCAAGCATTTCCCGTGCGGTAGCACTATCGTCCACAATCAAAACTTTACTCATAATTCCCTCTTGACATGCAAGCTTAAAACATACACTGGACAGGCATCTGACCCTTCTAAGGAGAAGCTTTCCCCGTTGGGGATGGGAAACGATCCGCGATCGCCGCATAGCAGCGATCCCCTCACAGATCGTGCATCTCAACTGGACTTGCGTCTAGATTTGCCCCTTGCAAGGGATCCGATTGCACTGCTATTATTCTTTCGATGCACCGCCGACTTCATTTTATCCCTGTGAAAGCGCCTATTCCCCGATCCGGATGGAATCTCGCGGTTCTCGCCGATGAGCCTACATTGACGAGAAGAGCTAGATTAACATCCAGAACCCGTGAAGTGGCAGGGAGTTAATTTGCGCTCTAGTCTCGACAAGTCTGGGCTTCTCGCCGACTTAGCTAAATGCAAAATTGTCTGCGTTCCATCGTAACCTCCCCATTTATCGGTGTTTGTGTAGTTTATTGTAAAAATTAAACTAGGGAAACCGCATGAGGAGGAAGTCACGACTCGATCCATGACTAAAGTCACCATTTTATCCATGACGTTTGTTATCGGTCAGTTTAGCTTATGGATGCAATCTTTCAGTCCTCTTGGGAAACGGCGATCGCATCAATACCTGGGAGGCGCGATCTGCGATCGCCGTTTCAAATAATGCAGATGCAGGGTGCCATCTAACTCCACCAGGGAGGGGGCGGGGTGTGTGGCTCACCTCCCGCAATCGGGTATTTCATCGTAATATCGGCTTGTGGTTCGTTTTCCGTCTTCGCCTATGCAGGTCTTTCGCCCACAATAGATTAGGTTGGCGATCGATTCGGCGGCTGGTTTGAGCGCTTGTCAGGACGATCGAAATTGAATTCGTCGAGGATTGGTGGCTTTGCTCGAAAGCCGGATTTGCAGGTGGAAGGCGTTGCGGAAAACGGCAAACGGGCACTGGCGTTGGTGGAATCTCTTCAACCCAATGTGGTGCTGATGGATATTCACATGCCGGTGATGGATGGCGTTACCGCAATGGAGTGGATCTGCGAGCAGTTTCCCGAGGTGAAGGTGTTGATGCTGACGAGCTTTGATGAAGATGAATATGTGGCACAGGCGCTGCAGGTTGGGGTAATGGGCTATTTGCTGAAGGATATGCCCTCGGAAGAGTTGACGGGTGCAATTCGCACGGTGGACAAAGGCTATACCCAAGTCGGACCGGGTTTGGTGAAAAAAGTCATGGCAAAAGTCGCAACGCCACCGCAGCGCGAATCCATTTTACCCCCGGGATGGTCTGACCTCACTCGCCGAGAATTGGAAGTTTTGCAGTGGCTTTCCCAAGGTGCGAGCGATCGCAAAATCGCCAATTCGCTTTATATTTGTGAGGGCATGGTGAAAAATCACGTTACCAATATTTTGCATCGGCTTAACTTGCGCGATCGCACTCAAGTCGCAATTGTTGCTCATTCAGTTTTCTCTCGCCAAAACCCCTCTGAGTGAATTTCTCGCCAGTCTATATGATGCGCGGCATTGAGACGGGGCGCTCTGCTCTACCTCGCTATTGGAGTTTGTAGGGTGGGCAGGCACGAGATTTTTCCCCTTTCCTCCTCTCCTCGGCAACTCTCAATCGCTTTCCACCGGATATAATATAGCCGTCGATCGCTTTTCAATCCGGCAATGTGGTCAACACTCCACTGGTACTGGCGGGATTTACCATTGCCCTGGATGAATTGTTCCCATGAGACCCTATATCGCCGCCCCAAAATCTATCGCGGCGGACAATCCTCTGTCTCGTAGCAGATACCGACTTGCCTGGGTCTCGGATAAAATAAAACGGTCACGCCGTCAGATCTGTGTCTATGCAAAACTATTCGTTCCTTCACCGCTTGGCCACTGGTTTGCTTTGCCTGTGCTTGGGCGGGTCGCAACTAGGGGTTGTGCCTTCTCAGGGTACACAAATGTCCTTTCTCTCTGATTCTACCACTTGTCAGAACAGACCCACGCCTAATTTTCTGGTGGTGGGGGGTGGGGGGTCTCGCGAGTCGAACGAAATTGCCCTGGAAAAAAACCTGTTGTACTTTCAGCGCACGTTACGAACCTTCGGATATAACCCCGCCGAGGCGATCGTGTTTTTCGCCAATGGCAATGACGGAGGCGCTACAATTCGCTATATCGATCGCCTCGGACAACAGCATTTTAAATCTCCGGAAATTCCCCATCTGCGTGGCGGCGCAACCGGGGAAAATCTCGATCGCTGGTTTGGGGAAATGGCCTCGACAGCCTCTCGTCGTCCGTTATTCTTCTACTTTACCGGGCATGGATTGCCGCAGTCGTTAATTCTCTGGGGACATGAATCCTTTACGGTGGCGGACTTATCTCGCCAACTCGATCGCCTGCCTCGAGAAACCCCGGTGGTATTGATGATGGCACAGTGTTACTCGGGGTCGTTTGCGGATTTTATCTACCAAGGGGGCGATCGCGCTCGACCGCTTTCCCCGCAGACGCGCTGTGGTTTTTTCGCTACGGTGGCGTCTCGTCCCTCGGTGGGATGTACCCCCCTCATTGACGAAGCGGATTATCGCGATTATAGTTCCAGTTTCTTTGCCGGACTCAGCGGCGTCACGCGGACGGGTCAGTCTGTCCCTTCTGCCGATTATAATGGCGATGGGCGAGTGTCTTATGCGGAAGCGCATGGGTTTGCTAAGGTGGACGAGCAAACGATGGATTGGCCCATTTCTACTTCGGAGGCGTGGTTGCAAAATCGCGCCACTGAGGCAGATCGCGATCGCATTTTCGGGGGGGCGATCGCTACCCTTTTATCCACTGCCCGTCCGGAACAGGAATATGTGGTAAATTCTATTGTATCGCAATTTAATTTCGATCGCCAAGCGTCTCTGGTTGAAAATCTCTCTACCCTCCCGGAGTCTGAAGTTAGCGATCGGGTGCAGGCGGCATATCTGATGCGTCTGCAAATGGAATTGGTCAATATTGGGATGGAAGCCAAACTTCGCGCCGCCGGGGATGCAGGGGCGATCGCCACCCTCGATCGCTTGTTAAACTGCGAATCCGGTTCTTGGCAATAGCGATCGCCCTTTCACAAACAAAAGGGACGCGATCGCGCCCCTTTCGCCCCTGGTCAGGGAGGGTTTTATCCCTCCCCCTCGATTGGCAGGCACAATGAGTTAGGACTGCGCCACGGGAGTGGCGGGAGTCTCACTCTGTGACTTCTGCTTGTGCAATGCGCCGTACAAGCGGTTCAGGGCATTGATATAGGCATGAGCCGATGCGACAATAATATCGGTATTGGCTGCATGACCGGAGAAAATGCGATCGCCGTAGCGCAAGCGAATCGTCACTTCCCCAATGGCGTCAATCCCGGCGGTGACAGACTGTACCGAAAACTCGATTAACTGATTCGGCACGTTGACGACGCGGTTAATCGCTTTATACACCGCATCCACCGGACCGGTGCCGATCGCAGCATCGGTGAGTTCTTCGCCGGTGGGCGTCCGCAGGGTGACGGTGGCGGTGGGACGGGCGCGATCGCCGCAAGACACCTGCACCAACTCTAAGCGGAAAATTTCCGGCGGTTGCTGAATCTCGGCATTGACGATCGATTCGAGATCCCAATCCGTGACCTCTTTCTTCTTATCCGCTACCGCCTTAAAGGTCAAAAACGCATTATTTAACTCGGTTTCTGACAGTTCAAACCCTAATTCTTTCAGGCGATTGGCAAACGCATGACGCCCGGACAATTTGCCCAATATAATTTGATTGTCGGTCAACCCAATCGACTGGGCATCCATAATTTCATAGGTCTGCTTGTGCTTGAGAACCCCATCTTGGTGAATGCCCGATTCATGGGCAAATGCATTCGTCCCCACGATCGCTTTATTCGGTTGCACGAACATCCCGGTGAGGTTGGACACCAAACGGGAGGTTTTGTAAATTTGCCGGGTGTCAATCTGGGTCAGGGGTTCTTCTGACTCGGCGGGACGTCCGAAAAATGAGTTAAAATACTGACGCCGCACGTGCAGGGCCATCACCAGTTCTTCCAAGGCGGCATTGCCGGCGCGTTCCCCAATCCCGTTGATGGTGCATTCTAGCTGTCGCGCCCCATTCTTCACCGCTTCGAGGAAGTTGGCTACTGCTAACCCCAGGTCGTTATGTCCGTGAACGGAGATAATCGCTTTATCGATATTGGGGACGTTTTCTTTGATGCCTCGGATCAAGGCTCCGAATTCGCTCGGAGTGGTGTATCCTACCGTATCGGGGATGTTAATGGTACTCGCCCCAGCGGCGATCGCTCTTTCGAGTACCTGATAGAGAAATTCTGGGTCGGACCGTCCGGCGTCTTCTGGGGAAAATTCTACATCCTCTACGAAGGATTTGGCATAGGCCACCATTTCTTCAGCAATGGCGAGCACCTCTTGTCTGGTTTTCTTCAGTTTGTGTTTTAAGTGAATGTCTGAGGTGGCTATAAAGGTGTGAATTCGCCCTTTGGCGGCGGGTTTGAGCGCCTTCGCCGCTGCTTCGATATCTTTGCGGTTGGCCCTTGCAAGTCCGCAAATTATCGGGCCTGATTCTTCGCCCACGGTTTGGGCAATTTTTTGCACGGCTTCAAAATCGCCGGGACTGGCGTAGGGGAACCCCGCTTCGATGACATCTACGTTGAGTCGGGCTAACTGACGCGCAATGGTCAGCTTTTCGTCTACGTTCAAAGACGCTCCAGGAGACTGTTCTCCGTCGCGCAAGGTGGTATCAAATATGATAATGCGATCGCGAAGCTCGGTCATGGATTTTACCTCAATTCAATTCGGTTTTTTGCTCGAGTCTCTGGGACTGTTTTTTATTTTGCCACTGATGGCTGTGTTCTGACTACTGAACTCTCAGCACTACTTGCAAGTCTCTCCATTTCTAATAATCGATTTTTTCTATATGATTGCGAATATCATTTAAGTCTATATATCGGTCGGTGGCGTTTCGCAATTCTCTAGCAATCATTCCTTCGGTGGAAACTACGGTGATATGTGTATTTTTAGAACGCAGAAGTTCGATCGCTCGCTCAAAATCTCCATCTCCACTAAACAACACTACCCGGTCGTACTGATCTACTGTATTAAACATATCGACTACAATTTCAATGTCTAAGTTGGCTTTTTGCGAGTACCGACCGGAGGTGTCATCATAATATTCTTTGAGAATTTTGGTGCGAACGGTATAACCTAGGCTAATCAGTGCATCTCTAAATCCTCTTTGGTCTTGCGGATCTTTTAAGCCGGTGTACCAAAAAGCATTGATGAGCATGATTCCCCTTTGCTCTTTATCCACGAAATATTCCAAAACTCTTCTGGGATCGAAAAACCAACCATTTTTTTGTTGAGCATAGAACATATTGTTCCCGTCTACAAATATAGACAGGCGGTTCATTGAGCAACCCATAGAAACTTAGACCTAATATTAGTAGAAAATAATTAAACTGAAAAAAACAATCTGACCGGCGGTTTATGTTCCTAAACCGCTCTGGCAAGTTTTGGCTGCAAGGTCTGAAAAAGAGGCGAGAAGGCATGGGTTTGGCAGCCAGACGGGGTATCGCCCCCTTTGTTAACCGGAGGGTCAGCCTTCCTGGGTTAAGGTTCCCGCCAAGAGGCGATCGCCTCCCTCCTGCGATTTTCCCTGGCATCCTCGGTTGCTTCCAATATCCGGGTTGCTTTGATTGACAGTCATTTTAGAAAATAACATCTTTACAATTAACTACAGGTTATAAAAGCGCCATTGGAATAATTTTGTTGGGCGATAAAAATATACAGACTCAAATCAGTAGACCCAATCACCTCCAGTGGCGGCGCGAACGCAGAGCGTCTCGAATTAACAATTTGAGGGATTCGGTCTGACCCAGAATCCTCCCATATCAACTTTACCCCTAAATGAGAATTGTGGATTCACGGATGCAAACAGGATGGCGATCGCCAATGGGTACCCACGCCTGGGTAATGGGCGGGGAGATTTCCCACCGGCGATCGCGGTTTCTAAGGGAATACAAAGGCAGAGAACTCGCCCTTTCCTCGGATCCCTCGCTTTTGCCCTGAACCCTAATTTCAGGCGATCGCCAACCGCAATTTCCCAAAAAAAAAGACCCTCAGCTCCAGCATGAAGCCACCCACCAGCACCAGTCTGGTGGCTACAGCTACTCCATCTGAAGCCTTGTCTTCCCTCCCCCGGGTAAAACCCGCACTCCTGAATCCCCGATTTAGGCCATCTTGGTTTCGATCGCCCAGCGCGCTAACTCGGTACGGTTGTGCAAACCCGTTTTCGCCAGCATATTAGACACATGGCTTTCAATCGTCCGCTGGGAGACTTTCATCGCTTCCGCAATTTCTCGGTTTGCCATTCCCCGAGCGACGAACTGAACCACTTTCAGCTCGGTGGGCGTCAGTTCCACATCAAACGGTACTTGGATTTTTGGCCCATTTTGTCCCCCTTGGATTTTATGCTTTAGCAATCTTCCCGCCTGTTTCAAAGATGCTTCCACCTGGGACACCAATTCTTCCGGTTCAAATGGCTTGACCATATACACGTCAGCCCCGGTATTTAATCCTTTTACCCGATCTTGGCTTTGTCCTTTTGCCGAGAGAAATAAAACGGGAATCCAATTCGTGCGGGGGTCTTGACGAACCTGTTCCACGAAAGCATAGCCGTCCATTTCCGGCATCATTACGTCGCAAATAATCATGTCTGGAATTTCGCTTTCCAGAATCCCTAGCGCTTCTCGACCATTTTCTGCAGTGGTGACGCCATACCCTCGAAATTCTAAATAATCCTTGACAAGCAAGATTAGATTCGGGTCGTCATCAATTAACAGAAGTTGCTTTTGAGGCCCTATGCTGGTGTCAGTCATAACTTTACTAATTGCCGGGGTTGAATCTATAAAATCTAGTTTCGGTGCAGGCCGAGTTTTTTATCTCTGAAAGATAGAATTCACTACCTGTCTATGAAACGAGATGG
Source organism: Phormidium sp. CCY1219 (assembly GCF_035615515.1). Taxonomy (GTDB): domain Bacteria; phylum Cyanobacteriota; class Cyanobacteriia; order Cyanobacteriales; family Laspinemataceae; genus CCY1219. The sequence continues at coordinate 150 of NZ_JAJENT010000441.1, read as the reverse complement.
ATAAAACTGCGCTCGAGATGGAGGTAATTTTTACTAGCCTCCTTTAATAATAAATTTAGAAATCCTACAGATTTGTTAAACTAAGCAATTCCGTCACCAGAACTACTCGTCTTCAAAACCGGACTTGAGACTTTCACCTCATCCGGGGAC